>JUUF01000234.1 GCA_001058355.1 Carnobacterium maltaromaticum | reverse complement strand
TGTTGTTGCAGCTGTTGTTGACTCTGTTGTCGTTGTAGCTGCAGTAGTTGTTGTAGTTGGTTTGTTTGAAGTATTCACAACTTTGATCACGTTTGAATCATCAATTTTCTCAACTTTTGAAGTATATCCATCAGGAGTGTTTACTTCTTCTACTGAGTACTCAATTTTCTTACCGTCTTTAATACCAGGTAAGTTCGTGAATTCTGCTTTCCAGTCTGACCCTTTTGTTAAAGTCTTAGTCATACCGTCTAATTTTTGACCATTAGCTACTAATTGAACTGTGATGTCTTTACGGTCTGCTTCGCTATCGCCAACCCATTCTTTTTGAACTGTAACTGTTGTGTCACCAGTCACCCAGAATTTCAATTCTGTGTTGTTCCAGAACGCTGGATCTTCTTGTGGAGTTGTGATTTCGTCAGATTTCAATGTAGCGTTGTTGTCTACACGAATTGTAGTCTTAGGAATTAATGTTTGGTATTCAATGATTAATTCTTCGTCTGTAGCTGTTTTGAAAATATCGCTTACGTCTGATAAGTTCACAGTGAATCCATTTCCGTCTGCATCAAATTTAACATGCTTCCAGAAATCCCAACCTGAAGCAACTACTTGTCCACCTTTTCTTAATGTGAATGATGGTTTTAAGTAAGTTCCCACAAAGAATTCACTTGCTGCATGGTTCGCAGCTGGAGCAAAAGTGATTTTAGAGTAATCTACCGCTGGAGCTTGAATGCGGTCTGTTACCACTGGATTTGTTAAAGCTTGTTTTTTGCCATCTCCGTTAATACGGATGAACCATTTAGTTAAGTAGTAGTCATCTCCAACATTCATCCATGCATAGTTTTCAGATGCATCTAATTTGAATTGTTTAGATACATAGTCCCCTGTAAGGTTGTATTTATTAATTACAGATTCAAATACGCCAGGACCGTCAGGACGTGTGATTACTACTGATTCAGAACCTACTTTTGAAGTCGCTGTTTTGTTTCCAGGGTTTCCTGGAGTGTTATCCCATTCCGCTTTGTATGAGAATCCACCTTTTACGTTTTGGTTCATTGATTCGATTGCTTTTTTGAAAGTAAAAGTAATCTTTTTGCCTGTCATTGAAACAGTCGCTACTTCAGCACCATTTGCTTGTAGTGATTGTGTTGCGATTTCAGTGATGTTGACACCTTCTGGAGCATCGATTGTGAAAGTATCTCCCTCTTTAACAGATTTACCTGTTAAATCCCAGTCGAAAGAAAATGTTACCTTTTGACCAGCTGCTGTTGCTTTTAAGTTTGAAACAGTTGGCGTTACTGTCGCTGCATTAACAGGTTGCATTAAAGTAAGTCCTAAAATAGCCCATGCAATCATCGCAACGAATGCCACTGTCTTCTTAAAACTAGATTTCATTTTTTCCCTCCATTCCTTTTCTTGGCTCTGTTGCCTCATCTTGTTTGAACGCCCAAAAACGTTGTCCCACGTAATTTAATAGTACGTACAAGCCCATTCCAATCACGAGTGCGATATTTCCTTGTAATTTTTCTCCTGCTCCTTGGAAAAGATACAAGGCTATAGGTTTCGCAACACCATACGCTAATAAATAACATACGGTCAAGTTAATCGCGAATCGGATAATGGCTTTTGAACTAGTTTCCTTCACTTCGAATGTGTACTTTTTGTTAAGGAAGTAACTAAGGATTCCTCCACATAAGTAGTTCATCGCTGAAGAAACCCAATAATCCATCTGCAGTATATTAAAGCAGAAAAACATAATAGCCGTTCCGAACAATGTATTTATAATTCCAACGACGATAAATTTTAAGAACGTCTTATCAAATATTTTGAGTAGTTTATTTTTCAAATTGTTTCCTCCAAATTTACCCTCATTGGGTACATTATACACCTGTCTTCACAAAAAAGCACAACTTACGAACAAAAAATTTCATAAGTTGTGCCATTAATTTTCTAACTATTTCCAAAGATTACTCTTCTTCGTCTTCTTCGTCGAAATCTTTGTCTAAATCTTCGTCGTCGATGATAATTAAATCTTCTTCCACGCTTGCTTCGTCTTCTAAGTCTTCATCAGCACCTAGTTCGTTCAAGTCAGAACGGTAAGCATCGATTTCGTCTTCCTCTTCCACATCATCGTCAAGATCCACATCGATATCGTCGTCTAAGTCATCGCTATCAAGGTCTTCGTCATCGATAAGCTCTTCATCTTCTGGATCATCATCGTTGTAATCGATAAGGTCATCGCTACCGAACGCGTTAACTTTCTTACGTTTCTTACGAGGTTTCTTCACTTCTTCGTCTTCCATAGATGTTGCAATTTCTTCATCGATAGAATCGATTGGATACCAAGCGCGTAATCCCCAACGGTTATCTCCAAGTGAGATAAAGCTTCCGTCGATATTTAAGTCTGTATAAAAGCGAGCCATACGTGATTCTAACGCTTCGTCGCTTAATTCCATGTATTCTTGAATTTCTACTAATAATTGGTTGAAATCTAAAACTTCATTCTTAGCTTCTAAAATAGCATGCGCTACTTCGACCATTGATAATTCGTTTTTATTAATGCCATCGAGTTTCTTTAATTCCAATGGTTACACTTCCTTTCCGGTTCATCTTAAACAGTATAGCACAGATTCTTCATATTGTGCTACTTTAGAGAGATTTTTTATGCATTTTCCCCTGTTTGTAAATGGAACGTCACAAGCGAGCTTGTAATCAGCTGTCTTTGTTGGAATAACTGATATTCTAAAACTACTAGCACCGTCTCTTCGGCTTCTTCCACGTGTAGTTGTTTTGTCTGAATATCAAAATGCATTTGACGACCAGCACCTAATTCATAAATCCCTTTCGTCGCCTTTGTTTTATTAAACTCCATCTTACTACGCGCATCGCCTTGACGATGAAGTGTCACATGCGGCATTTCGCCTGTTGTATCCACTTCGACTTTCACACGTGTATTTGTTTCATCCTCTACATAACTAAGCACAAAACCAGAGTCCTTGCGAAGACGCGTCGCATCCGCTAGCATACGCTGCTTCATCGTTTCCCCGCCTTGACTTAATACCGTTTCAATCGTTAACTTCACATTCCATCCCCCTCTCGTTTACTTTCCTTCTCCCTTTTCAGATTTTTTCGGGCAAGCAAACTTTGCATTGCAAACCCCTATTCTAAAAAGGTTTCTAAATTCAAAAATACTTTTGATGGCGAAGAATCCTGCGCGACTTTTTGGGAGAGAACCTTTCGGATGTTATAAAAACAGTTATGGGAATTCGTATTAAATGCGAATTAG
>JUUF01000233.1 GCA_001058355.1 Carnobacterium maltaromaticum | reverse complement strand
GCTTCTGTCGTCGTTGGTGCCTCTGTCGTCGTTGTTGTCGTCGTCGGAGCAACGGTTGTTGTTGTCGTCGTTGTTGGCGCAACAGTTGTAGTTGTTGTCGTCGTCGTTGGCGCTTCTGTTGTTACAGGTTTCGCATTTGGTTGCCATACGCGAACATAATCAATTTGCATGTCTGAACGACTACCATCCTTATAACTATCTTTATAAGGAATCGCGTCTGTATAGTTACGAGTACCGTTTTTCTCCCAGTCTTTCACGAATGAACCACCTACGATATGCGTTAATCGTAAAATAAATCCATTATCCTTATTGACGAATGGTGTGTTCTTTAGCAATTCACTATATTTAATAGTTTTTACGGCCTGTCCGTCATAGAAGAAAGTTACCTTATCTCCTTCTTTTAAGACCCCATATGTGTGGAAATCTGTTTGTGTATCCCCATTATTAGGAATTTTATACGGATGTTGTTCACTATACTGACCAGTCTTACCTGGTGTCGGTTCTGTATGAACATTTGCTTGAATGAATTTCGGATCATATCCTTTAGACTCGAAGACATCAATCTCCCCACTCTTTGGAGAGCCCCCGCCTTTTGTACCAGTCATCCAGAAGGAAGCCCATGAAGATTCACTAAATGGTAGCTTGATACGTGATTCGGCATAGAAGTCACCTACAAATTCAGACAGGACTTTCCCGTGACGGTCACGTGTTTGAATCGCACCAGAAGTAAATGGCGCTTTATAAGTAATCGTTTGGCCCGTCTTTGGATCTTTATAAGTATTCTCACGGTCTACCCATTCATTCTTTTTAGTAACTGGATTCCACTTCAGTTGCTTCGGCGTATAGAGTGCCGTTAAATGAAGGATTCCATCTTTTAAAGATACATTTGCTGGGTCGTCTGTGAAATGCATTTGCGTTCTTGCTTTAGGATCGAAACTTGAAAGAGAATAATCCCATTTTGTTCTGTCGAGTTTGTTCCCATCAAACTCATCAAACCATGTTAAATCATAGTTTGTTGGAATACCCGTTGGCAGTGTTACATTAGGAACTCTTCCTTCACCTGTTTCTGCATAGACTGTTGCGAATGGCGCTAACAAACTTGTGCTTAAGATCAGGCTTGCTCCTAATGCTCTTGCTCCTGCAATCATACCTTTTTGTTTATTACGTACTTTTTGCATATTTGTTCTCCTATTTCTTCTTTAATTTTTAAGAAAGGAAATTCTGAAATCCCTTTCCTACATTAGACATTATCTAAACTGGGTAAGAAAAATTCCTGACAGACTTATGAAATTAATCTATTAAAAGTATAGTTAAAATGCTAAATAAGTATGATTTCGATTTAATTATAAAGAAAATATGGAGAGCAAAATTTCCTTTTATTTACAAAAAAACCTTCTTTTAAGTGACAAAAACGTTGATAGAACGCTAAAAAAAGAGGTTAACTAGACTTAGTCTAATTCACCTCTCTAATAGATCTACTTTTTGAACACAATTTGAAAAAAACTGAGCCGAATGCCTTCGACTCAGTTAAATTTTTATTATTCTGCTTCAGGAACTAATGCTTCTGGGAAGTGTTCACGCACAATTGCAGCACAACGATTACATAAAGTCGGAGCATCTTCTAATGTTCCTACTTCAATCTTCACAGCACGGCAACGTTCACATGTTTCACCTTTGGCATGTTCAACAACGACTTTCACGCCTTCGCCTTCAACTGCATTTGCAGGAGCTTCAACGCCTTCTTGAGCTACTTCTAATTCACTGACGATGAATAATTGAGCTACATTTGTGTTTAAGCCTTCTAATAAAGTACGAACTTCATTAGATGGATATAGCGTTACTTTTGCTTCGAAGTTCTTACCGATTAATTTCTCATTACGAGCTTCTTCTAAAGCTTTCAAAGCAGTGTTACGAACTTTGAAGAATTCAGCCCATTGTGCTAATACTTCTTCTGTATTTTCGTAGCTTTCTACTGTTGGGAATTCGGCTAATTGAACATAAGCTTCTTCTTCCTTCAAGTATTTCCAAACTTCTTCACTCGTGTGAACTAAGATTGGGCTTAGTAATTTCGTTAATTTCACTAGGATATCGTAAATAACTGTTTGCATTGCGCGACGTTCGTAGTTATCTTCATGTTCGATATACACAACGTCTTTTGCAAAGTCTAAGTAGAACTGTGATAAATCAACGGTACAGAAGTTCATCACTGTTTGGTAAATTGTTGAGAATTCGTAGTTTTCATACGCTTCTTCAATTGTCTTCACGATATCGTTGAAACGAATCATCATGTATTGGTCCACACTACGTAGGTCTTTAAACGCTACGGCATGTTTAGATGGTTCGAAGTCTGTAGTGTTGGCTAACATAAAGCGCATTGTGTTACGGATCTTACGGTATGCTTCAGATACTTGGTTTAAGATTTCAGTACTGATACGTACGTCTGATTCGTAGTCCACAGATGATACCCATAGACGGATAATGTCTGCCCCTTTTGTTTGCATTTCTTTTGCAGGTGAGATGACATTTCCTAGAGATTTACTCATCTTCTTGCCTTCCCCGTCCATTACGAACCCTTGAGAAAGAACTGCTTTATAAGGCGCTTGTTTATGAACCGCTACACTTGTTGTTAAACTTGAGTTGAACCATCCACGGTATTGGTCTGATCCTTCTAAGTATAAATCAGCTGGGAATGTTAATTCTGGGCGAATGCTTAATACACCAGCGTGTGAGCTACCTGAGTCGAACCATACGTCCATGATGTCCATTTCTTTTGTAAATGTACCATTTGGACTACTTGGATGTGTGAATCCTTCTGGTAATAGGTCTTTTGCTTCGCGTTCGAACCATACGTCAGAACCGAATTCTTCCACTAATTTTGCAACGTGTTCTGTTGTTTCTGGAGTGATGATTGGTTCTCCGTTTTCAGCGTAGAATACAGGAAGTGGAACACCCCATACACGTTGACGAGAGATGACCCAGTCGCCACGGTCACGAACCATGTTGTAAATACGTACTTGACCTGATGGGTGGTACCATTTCACATCATTTTCGATTACATCTAAAATCTCTTGACGGAAAGCATCGATTGACGCAAACCATTGTGGAGTTGCACGGAAGATAACTGGTTTCTTCGTTCTCCAGTCATGTGGGTAACTATGCACGAAATAGCTTAGTTTTAGTAATGAACCATTTTCAGCTAATAAGTCTGTGATGACTTTGTTTGCTTTTGCATAGAACATTCCTTCAAAACCAGGAGCCTCTGCAGTGTAATGTCCTTGGTTATCTACTGGTGATAATACATCTAAGTTGTATTTACGTGAATAGTAGAAGTCGTCTTCCCCGTGTCCAGGAGCTGCGTGAACTAAACCAGTACCAGCATCAAGTGTAACGTAGTCTCCGTTCATCACTAAAGATTCACGTTCGTAGAATGGGTGCCATGCTGTTGCATATTCCAATTCAGTTCCACGGAATTCTTTTACTACTTCCACTGATTCCCAAGCAAGAGTTTCAGCAAGTGAGTTCACTAATTCTTTGGCTACTACAAAAGTACCTTTGTCTGTTTTCACTTCTGCATATTCATAGTCAGGGTGTACGAAGATCCCTAAGTTTGCTGGAAGTGTCCAAGGAGTTGTTGTCCAAATCACGAATGACGCATCATCAGAGACAACACCTTTTCCGTCTTTGACTTTGAACGCCACATAGATTGATGGGCTTTCTACGTCTTTATATTCGATTTCAGCTTCAGCAAGTGAAGATTCACTTGATGGGGACCAGTAAATTGGTTTTAATCCTTTGTAAATATAGCCATTTTCAGCCATTTTACCGAATACACGAATTTGTTCTGCTTCGAATTCTGGTTGAAGAGTTAAGTATGGTTTATCCCATGTACCTGTAACCCCTAAACGTTTGAATTCAGCACGTTGGTTGTCCACTTGACGTAATGCGTATTCCGCACATAATTTACGGAATTCAGCGATTGATAATTTCTTACGGTCAACCCCTTCAGCGTTTGCTAAAGCTTGCTCGATTGGAAGTCCGTGTGTATCCCATCCTGGTACGAATGGTGCACGGAATCCGCTCATTGATTTACTACGAACGATAAAGTCCTTAGAAATTTTGTTTAAGGCATGTCCCATATGAACCGCACCGTTGGCATATGGTGGGCCATCGTGAAGCACGAATGTTGGTTTGCCTTCATTCTTTTTCTGACGTTGTCCATAAACGTCTGCTTCTTCCCATTCTTTTTGGTAATCCACTTCTTTTGTTGGTAAGTTCCCACGCATTGGGAATTCTGTTTTCCCAATTTGCAATGTTTCCTTCATCTTCATTGAATTTCCTCCTTTGTTTGACTGTTTTTTTCATCTTTTGACCGTTGAGCATAAAAAAAGCCCCTGCCAAGTTGCAGGGGCGAAATCATTTCCGCGGTACCACCCAAATTTACAAACAACTATTTTGTTTGCCTTGGTAAATTGTTAACGCCATTTAAGCGACTCTTCTTAATCTAACGTGTATTTCAGAAAAGTTTCTAAGAGATGATTCTTGCTATAAACAGGGACTGCCAATCTTCCACCCATAATCGGCTCTCTAAAAG
This sequence comes from Carnobacterium maltaromaticum, assembly GCA_001058355.1. Lineage (GTDB taxonomy): Bacteria > Bacillota > Bacilli > Lactobacillales > Aerococcaceae > Granulicatella. The sequence goes on along the minus strand of JUUF01000233.1, from coordinate 916 downwards.
TGTATTTATACAAGTTGTTCTCTTCATCGAATAGATAAATTTTACGCTATTTGAAACGATTTTGCAAGATTTTCCATCTACAAAAAGAGAAAACCGGCTCACATTGTGAACCGGTTTGAGGGCAGACTACTTTTTCAAATGTTTCGGACCGGTTAGGAGTGTCCTCTCATCTGATTTTTTTCGTTCTTTCCTAGTCTCTTTTACCTTTTTTAGGAATGGCTAGGCCTAATCCACCAAGAGCTGCAAGAATTCCTCCAATGATTCCTGGAGTTACATCTTCTACCCCTGTATTTGGTAATGTTTCTTTTGCTTCACCTGCTGCAGGCGCTGGAGCTGGTTTATTTTCTCCTTGGGCTGCACTTGGAGCTGCTGCTACTTGTGTAGTAGGTGCTGCTGGAGTTGCAGGTGTTGTTGGTGTTGCTGGTGTTTCACTAGCAACAACTTTGAATGTAACTGCGTATAAACTGAAGTGTTTAACGTTAAGTGTAACAACTTTGTTTTCTCCGTAAGAGAATTCAACTTTTTCTTTCACTTCTTTTGTATCGCTTGATACGAAGTATGCACCATCTACTTCTTTATCAACTGGGAATGTTACTTTAGCATCCCCTTCAACACGAACTGCTTTACCATCTTTGTCAACGAAAGTAATTTCATAACCTTGATATTCTTTTCCTTCAAGACCTTTAATTGTTTCGTTCACTTTTTCAACTTTAAGCATCTTGATGTTCTTATCAAGAAGTTTAGTTGGAACTTCAACGACTACTGGAGTATCTCCGTTTTCGTCTTCAAATCTCGCAATACCTTTTTCCTTATCAACCGTTACCTTCACACCATCTGTTTCGTATAGAGGTAATTCTACAGCTGGTTGGTCTGGTGTTGGTTTTTCTGGTTCAGGTGTTGGCTTCTCTGGATCTGG
>JUUF01000232.1 GCA_001058355.1 Carnobacterium maltaromaticum | reverse complement strand
CCCAGTAGGTCCAAGGAATAAGAATGAACCGATTGGACGTTTTGGATCTTTCAATCCGCTACGAGCACGGCGAATCGAACGAGCAACTGCTGATACGGCTTCTTCTTGTCCGATGACGCGTTGGTGCAATTCTTTTTCAAGATGCACGAGGCGTTCGCTTTCTTTTTTCTCCATTTGTTTCAATGGAATTCCAGTCCATTGTGATACCACTTCTGCGATATCTTCGTCTGTGATGGCTGCGACGAATTCTTGTTTCGCTTCGACTTCTACTTTTTTGCGTAGTTTTTCAAGCTTGTCGCGTTTGGCTTGTTCTTTTTTGCGTAAACGAGCTGCTTCTTCGAATTTTTGCTCACGAATGGCTTCATCTTTCTTCACTGCAAGTTCTGCCACTTCTACTTCGAGTTTTTGAAGCGGAGAGTGTTTACCACTGCGGTCCAGGCGGGCTTTGGCTGCTGTTTCGTCCATCAAATCGATCGCTTTATCTGGTAATTTACGAGACGTAATATAGCGAACCGATAATTGAACAGCCGCTTCAATCGCTGCGTCTGTGATTTCCACACGGTGGTGGTCTTCATAACGTTTGCGAAGGCCTTTTAAGATTTCAACCGTATCGTCTGCGCTAGGTTCGTTTACATGAACTGAGGCAAAACGACGTTCTAAAGCTGCATCTTTTTCGATATATTTTTGATACTCATCTAAAGTTGTCGCACCGATAACTTGGATTTCACCACGAGCAAGCGCAGGTTTTAAGATGTTTGAAGCGTCGATAGAACCTTCTGCCCCACCTGCACCGATAAGGGTATGTAACTCATCGATAAAGAGAATCACATCTTGTTCACGGTATACTTCGTCCAAGATTTTCTTCATACGCTCTTCGAACTCACCACGGTATTTCGTCCCCGCAACTACCGCACCCATGTCTAACATCATCAAACGTTTTTCGGCAATTTCTTCTGGAACTTCTCCGCTCACCATACGTTGTGCTAAGCCTTCAACGATGGCTGTCTTACCCACACCTGGTTCCCCAACGAGGACAGGGTTATTTTTCGTACGACGGCTAATGATTTGGATAATGCGGCGTACTTCATCTTCACGACCAACAACTGGGTCGATTTTACCTTCGCGAGCTAATTCGGTTAAGTCACGCGCTAAGCTGTTTAATGTAGGAGTTCCTTCTTGTGAAGACTCTTGACGTGCTTTTCTCTTAGAACCTGCGTTTGAAGGTTGAATTCCGATTTTACCGTAGATTTCTTTCATCAACTCTTGAGGGTCGATTTGGTTATCACGAAGAATCTTCGTCGCCAATACTTCTTCGCGTAATAAGGCTAATAATAAGTGCTCTGTTCCGACTTGTGGCACTTCGAGGCGTTTGGCTTCATCGGTAGCCGATAGAATCACTTTCTTCGCTCTTGGTGAATACGGCATTAAGTACGGATCCATTTGCTTACGGTTTGAACCATATCCTGTGAGTGACTCGATTTCAGAACGAACGATTTCCGCAGTCAACCCTGCAGCACGAAGCACATTTCCCGCGATGCCTTCTTGTTCAAGGATTAATCCTAATAGTAAGTGCTCTGTTCCCACGGCTTGGTGTTTGAACAGGATGGCTTCTCTTGCGGCTAAGACCATTGCACTCTTTGCTTTTGGTGTAAAAATTTCACTCATGCGTTTATTCCTTTCTATTTAACGGTATTTCAAATTGTCGATTAATTTCTTCATCATATTACTACGAATCTCTGCAGCATTCTTTACGTTTGAAGGGAATGTATCTTTCTCCATCATGAGTGACATCATTTGCGCCTCACGTTTAGTAATTAGCTCATTTTCATATAAGTTTTGTAATAAATGATTGCCTTCTCGCTCTGAAAGTTCTTCAGGAACAAGATCACCTAATGCATTTAAGATATCCATCTCGTCCACTAGATTCACTTTCATAATGCGGATATAACCACCGCCACCGCGTTTACTTTCAACGACATAGCCTTGTTGAATGGTAAAGCGGGTATTAATCACGTAATTAATTTGGGAAGGTACACAATTGAATTGGTCTGCAATCTCACTGCGTCTGATTTCAACTGTTTCATTCTTATGCAGTACATTCTTTAAGTAATTTTCAATCAAATCCGACATATTTTGATTTTGATTTTGCATTCATCTTCCTCCTTTTACCTTGACTATATTTGACTTTAATTATACAAAAGAATGCGCCTTTTGCCAATCATCTTGCATTTTTTGGTAAAAAAAGAAGCTCGACACAATGTCTAGCTTTCTCATTTGTTTACGTATCGGGAATACAGGATTCGA
>JUUF01000231.1 GCA_001058355.1 Carnobacterium maltaromaticum | reverse complement strand
TATCATATATGATAATTTTAGCTCTTTTCCTTATTTCCAAATACTGTCGATAAAAGTGTCGCGACCTGAAAGTCCGCGGTAACGTTTATAATGTTCTGGATCCTTCTTGTAGAAATCTTGATGATATTCTTCTGCAGGATAGAAAGTGCTTGCAGGCTCGATTTTTGTTACGATATCTTTTTTGAATCGTCCGCTCGCTTGCAAGGCTGCTTTTGAAGCTTCCGCAATCTTTCTTTGTTCCTCGGAATGATAGAAGATAACTGGGCGGTATGAATCTCCACGGTCCACGAATTGTCCCATTGCATCCGTTGGGTCCGTTTGTTGCCAGTAGACTTCTACGAGTTTTTCATAAGGGAATACTTCTGGGTCGAACGTGATTTGCACGGCCTCTGTATGTCCTGTTGTTCCGCTACACACTTCCTTGTATGTCGGATTTTCTTTGTGGCCGCCTGTGTATCCTGAAATCACAGACTCGATTCCTGGTTGGCTGTCAAATGGCTTCACCATGCACCAGAAACAACCTCCTGCAAATGTAGCAATTTCTTTTGCCATGTGTATTCCTCCTACTCTTGTTCCGGGTTCAACGAAACATCTTCCCCGAAAATGCGCATCTTAATCGCGACACCTGTTCTTGTGCCTGCCAATCCACCGAGTCCCGTTTCACGGAGTTCTCGTGGCATTCTCACCCCGATACTGCGCATCGCTTCGATGGTTTCATCGGCTGGAATCACGTTTGTAATGCCTGCAAGTGCCATATCTGCGGCAATCAACGCATTCCCCGCGCCAATCGCATTCCGCTTCACGCACGGCACTTCTACAAGACCGGCTACAGGGTCACAAACGAGTCCTAATAAATTCCCTAGCGCTGTCGCAAAGGCTTCGGAACTCTCTTGCGGCGTTCCACCGGCTGCTTCAACGGCTGCAGCTGCGGCCATCGCGCTGGCACTTCCGACTTCGGCTTGGCATCCACCTGTCGCCCCGGCAATCATCGCGTTATTGGCCACGACCATCCCAAAGGCTGCCGAAGTAAAGAGGAAACGCACTTGTTGTTCATGGTTCAATTTCATCGTATCGGCAATCGAGAACACAACGCCAGGTAAAGTTCCACTCGCTCCTGCTGTTGGAGTCGCACACACAAGCCCCATTGCAGCATTGACTTCGTTTGTTCCAAGCGCGTATTGTACCCCCGCTAGAATACTATCCCCCGACAATGTTTTTCCACGTTCACGATATTTCTTCATCTTCAACGCATCGCCACCCGTTAAGCCTGTTGGAGAGAACACACCCTCTCCTTCCACGCTTCGTTCAACGGCGTTCTTCATCGTTTGTAAGTTTTTTTCCATTTTCTCCCAGATGTACTCACGACTTTGCTGGGTCATTTCCATTTCTTGTTCAATCATGATTTCCGAAATGGGCTTCTTTTGTTCTGTTGCTAATGCTACCAATTCTTTAATGGTCGAAAACATTGCAAACTTCCTTCCTTATCATCACGCAAACATGTAGATGTTATGCGTTTTTCTTAATGTTTGTATTTGTTCTTTTAATTCTGGGGATAATAAATCAATAAGCTCATATCCCATCATTTGGCTATCTTCAGTCATTTCCACTCGTTGTTTTGAAATGGTAACGCCATGCTCATGTAGTAAATTGTAGAGAACTGGCATTTTTCCAAGAGGAACCACTTCAAGTAAAATCGGAAGAGGGCCTGTAAGCTCCATCTTAAAGCCATCGACCTCGATGACCTTCACTTCCACCGCTCCGCCACCAACTGAGGTCCCGATAAGGCGAATCGTACGCTTCTCATCACTTAAGATTAAATCCGCGGTATTGGCATGATTCACAGGGCTTGGTTCTTTTCGTTCGACAAATTCAATATGCATCCCTTCGGATACGGCAATTTCAACGGCACGCGGCACGCGCTCATCATCTGTCGCAAAACCTAAGATTCCGCTAATAATCGCAAAATCCGTTCCGTGTCCCTTATGCGTTTCGGAGAACGATTCATAATAGTCGCATCGCACATTCTTTGGTGTGCCTCCGAACAATTGTCTTGCAAGAGCACCAATCGCAATCGCTCCAGCAGTATGTGAAGAAGAAGGGCCCACCATAATCGGACCAATAATATCAAAACAACTCTTATAATTTTGTACCTTATTTTCTTCCATGTCGGCCATCCTTTCTTTGCTTTACTATCGTATCAGTATCCGCCTTTAATGTAAATTATTTTTGACTTAAAGGTGGCTCTACTCAGCGATTTTTAGCATTCTTTAACTTCTTTTGCAAAATCCCAAAATCCACTTAACAGTAATTTTTGAGAAATTCGGTTAAAAGTCCTCGTAATCCCCCTCTTTTTTATGAAAACTCTATTGACGAAAGCACTAAAAAAACTTACAATGGTATTAACTGGTAGTGACCAGTTGTAGAAGAGTTTTTTACGAAAGGAGGAACCGATATGGTAGCCAAACCTTCTCCACTTTACTCAACACTGAGTCTAGCGTTGATCGACTTCATTAAGACCAAGGGAAAAGCACACGAAAAAATGCTTTCGGAGCGCGAAATTACAAAAGTCTATAATGTCAGTCGCACCACCGTTCGAACAGCGTTGAAGGAATTGGAGACGCTTGGATATATTTATAAGCGTCATGGAAAAGGCACGTTCATTTCAACGCAATGGAAAGAACGCCAAAACTTGCTGGAAGGCTACAGTTTCACGGAACAGATGAAGGAACTCGGCAAAGTCCCTTCCACGAAAATTACTTCGCTGGATTGTTACGAAGCCGATGAATTTATCGCTCCACTCGTTGGAATCGAAGCTGGCGACAAGCTCTTTCGTCTGAAACGCATTCGGTATGCAGATGGCATTCCACTCATGAAAGAAACAACTTTCTTACCATACGACGTCTTCAAAACCTTAACGAAGACGCAGTTAGAAGGCCAATCTTTATATGAAGTGTTTGCGAATGATTTTCATCAGCAAATCCACTACGCCGACGAAGAATTCTCAGCGAGCATTCTCACGTCGGAAGAAGCGGAAGTCTTGGATGTGGATTCGCACAGCGCTTGTTTACGGTTTATGCGAACTACATTAAATCCTGAAAATCGCATCATCGAATATACGATTAGTGTTGCCAGAAGCGACCAATTCTTCTACAAAGTAAGACACTATCGCACAAACAACTAAAAAAATATTTGGAGGGTATTATGTTTCAATTTTCAACTAGTCAATTAGAAGCTTTATCTGCAGAAATTACAACGCGCGAAATTCGCCAACAACCAGAATTGTGGAAAGAAGCTTTTGATTACTACAAAGCAAACTTAGAACGCATCACTGCTTTCTTAGACCATTTACCAGAAGGAAAACTTCGCGTGATTTTCGCAGGTGCGGGTACATCACAATATGTGGGAGATACGATTCTTCCTTACTTAAAACGTACAGGAAATGAAGACCGTTTTGATTTTCAATCAGTCGGAACAACAAACCTTGTAAGTAATCCACATGACTACTTCAAAGCAGAAATTCCTACAGTGCTTGTTTCATTTGCACGTAGCGGTAACTCACCAGAAAGTCTTGCAAGTGTGCAACTTGGCCAACAAATCGTGCGCGACTTCTATCAAATCACGATTACTTGTGCGCCAGAAGGAAAATTAGCCGTTGCTGCTAAAGACGACACAAACAACTTACTCTTAATGATGCCAGACCGCTCTAACGACGCTGGTTTTGCCATGACAGGAAGCTTCACATGTATGACTCTTACAGCGCTTCTTGTATTCGACGAAGCACACTCACTTGAAGAAAAAGAAGGCTTCGTGAAAGCCATCCGTCAAATGGGTACAAGCGTTCTAGAACGTGAAGACGTGATTCAACATTACGTGAACTTAGACTACAACCGCGTGATTTACTTAGGTTCTGGTTCTCTAAGCGGCCTTGCTCGCGAAGTTCAATTGAAGATTCTTGAATTGACTGCTGGACAAATCGCAACAGCCTTCGATTCTTCAATGGGATTCCGTCACGGTCCTAAATCATTTGTAAACGGCTCTTCTCTAGCCTTCGTATTCGTATCGAACGACGACTATACGCGTCAATACGACATCGATATCTTAAACGAATTACATGGCGACCAAATCGCACGCCTTGTTCTTGCGGTTGGAGTGGACGCAGAAAGTGACTTTGAAGGTCTATCATTCAACTTCGATAAAGAATATCGTTTCGTTCCAGATGCTTACCTTGCACTTCCATATGCAGTATTTGGACAAACCGTTTCTCTACTTTCTTCTATCAAAGTTGGAAATAAACCAGACACTCCTTCACCAACAGGCACTGTAAACCGTGTCGTTAAAGGTGTAACGATTCACCCATTAGAAGCATAAATAACTTTATTGAAAAGAGATGATCCTATGACAACTTATATTTATGCCAAAGCATTTTATTTTGAAGACGAAGTGAAAGGTCCAGGGTACTTACCAATCTTAGATAATGGAACTTTCGGAGCCTTCCAAACAGAAAAACCAGAAAACGGCGCTAGCGTTATCGACTACGGCAACTATCAAATTGCCCCAGGTCTTGTAGATACACATATCCACGGATTCAAAGGCGCTGACGTGATGGATAACGATGTAGAAGCACTTCGTACCATTTCAGAAGGACTTCCTTCATGCGGGGTTACTTCATACTTACCAACAACCTTAACCGCATCTCGCGAATTATTAGCGGATGTCTGCCAAACAGTCGGCGATAACGCCACAACACTTGGCGGCGCTAAAATCAGAGGGATTTTCCTAGAAGGTCCATTCTTCTGTGAAAAATACAAAGGCGCGCAAAACCCTAAATACATGGGCGACCCTAAATCGGAAATTTTGGATGAATGGCAAGAACGCGCTGGCGGTTGGGTGAAGAAAATCGCGATTGCGCCTGAACGTAAAGGTGCCGTTGATTTCATCAAACACGCGAAAACAAAAGATATCTATGTCGCTCTTGCACATACAGATGCCACTTACGAAGATTGTAAAAACGCCGTTGAAGCCGGTGCAAATATCTTCGTTCACACATACAACGGAATGCGCGGCTTACACCACCGCGAACCAGGTGTTGTCGGCGCGGCACTCACATTGCCAAACGTATTCGACGAACTCATCTGTGACGGTCACCACGTCCACCCAGTGAGCGCAAGTATCGTGATGAAATGTTGCGGTCACGACCATGTAGCCCTTATTACAGACTGCATGCGTGCGGGCGGTATGGGCGAATGCGAATCAATGCTTGGAGAATTCCCTGTTATCGTAAAAGACGGTACGGCTCGCTTGAAAGACGGCGGTAGCCTTGCTGGAAGTATCTTAGAACTCATCCAAGGGGTTCAAAACGTTGTAAAATGGGGCATTGCGACTCCACACGAAGCGATTACAATGGCTAGCCTTGTTCCTGCAAAATCAGTCGGTATCGACGACGTTTGCGGACGCATCGACCCAGGGTATGCAGCGGACTTCATCGTATTAGACGATGAGTTACAACTCAAAGCGACTTACTTAGACGGTAAGCCTTATTTCGAAGCTTAATAAAATAAAAACAACTTAAGGAGTGTTATTATGTCAAAATTAGTATTAACAAAAGGAAAATATGATCACTTAGTAAAACTTTCAAACAAAAACCATGTCATCGGTGCTTTAGCAATTGACCAACGTGGTTCATTGAAAAAAATGATTGCTGCAGGAAACCCAAATGTAAAAGGTGACGAAGGCATCATCCGCTTCAAAGAATTAATCTCTGAAGAATTAACAAAATTCTCTTCTTCAATCCTTTTAGACCCAGAATATGGTCTTCCAGCTGCAAAATTACGCCACGAAGACTGCGGACTTTTAATCTCTTACGAAAAAACTGGTTACGACGCAACAGAAATCGGCCGCTTACCAGACTTACTTCCAATCTGGTCTGCAAAACGTATTAAAGAATTAGGTGCTGACGCTGTTAAAGTTCTTTTATACTATGATATTGACGAAGATCCAGCAATCAACGACATCAAACATGCATGGGTAGAACGTGTTGGTAGCGAATGTGTGGCAGAAGATATTCCATTCTTCTTAGAAATCGTTTCTTACGAAGCAAGTGACGACGATGTGAAATCAGCTGCATACGCAAAAGTAAAACCTCATAAAGTAAACGACGCAATGAAAGTCTTCTCTGACCCACGTTACAACGTTGACGTATTAAAAGTAGAAGTTCCAGTAAACATGAACTTCGTAGAAGGCTTCACTAAAGAAGGCGTTGAACCTGTATATACTCGCGAAGAAGCATTACGTTTATTCAAAGAACAATCTGAAATTACTGACCTACCATTCATCTTCTTAAGTGCTGGTGTTTCTGCTGAGTTATTCCAAGAAACTCTACGCTTTGCTAAAGAAGCTGGTTCTACTTTCAATGGTGTGTTATGTGGTCGTGCAACATGGAAAGATTCTGTAGCTGTGTTTGCGACTGAAGGGGAAGAAGCTGGTCGTGCATGGTTGGCAAACCAAGGACGTAAGAACATCGAGGACCTTAATGTTGTTTTAGGTGAAACTGCAACTCCATGGTTAGATCGTGTTGAAGTAAAATAAGCACAAAATAATTGAAAGAGCGTTGCTCTTTTAAACACCTAGGATTTTCTCATACGAGTAGTAATGGCTGTACCGGTCTGAGCCAAGGTCTCAGACCTCTCGAGCCTCAAACAGACTCTAGGAAATTTCATTTCCTGAGTCTGTAATTCGCATCGAGTACACTCGCGACTACTACTCGTATAGAATCCTAGGTGTTTTTTTCGCAACGCTTTACTTTATTTACTTTTTCTAACCATGGATTGCAGAGGAAGGGTGAGAGATACAAGGATGAGGCACCGGCTCGAGCCTAAGGTCTCTCAC
>JUUF01000230.1 GCA_001058355.1 Carnobacterium maltaromaticum | reverse complement strand
TCCTAGACCACCATTTCCTAGGCCTGGATCTGGTTCCATATTGTAAATTTCATCGAGTGAAAAATTGTTTTCGCTCAAGAACTCTTTTGCTTCTTTTTCAATGCCTAAATTGAATAAGTTATTACGAAGTGTACGTCCTACTAGGAATTCCATTGACATATAGTACGCACGTTTTTGACGAGTTTGTTTTAATGTTTGTTCAAAGCTGAATTTCTTTTCCATTAAAATATCACGAACAGATCTCATCATCGCTTCGTATACTTGTCTCTTACTTGCATTTGAGATGGTTACACCAAATTGATTCTTTAATGAAGTTTCTACACGACTTGTTAAACTTTTTTCGACCATTTAAGAGCCTCCTTATTTTTATACCACTTCATGGTATAAGTCTAAATATTTCTTAGCGGACTGTTCCCAGCTTACGTCTTTTTGTAAATTGTTCTTGATAATTTGTTTCCATTCATCAGGTGATTGGTAGAAACATGTGATAGCGCGGTAAATCGCATCCATCATATCTCCAGCTTGGAAGCTTTCAAATGTAAATCCATTTCCTTCTACGCCTGTGAACGGAATTACAGTATCACGCAATCCCCCCACACGGTGAACAACAGGAACTGTTCCATAACGCATTGAAATCAGTTGTGATAATCCGCATGGTTCTGTCTTAGAAGGCATTAAGAATAAATCACTTGCCGCATAGATTTTTGCAGACATTTCATTAGAGAATAATAAAATGCTGCGTACACGATCATGTCTGTAATGTTCTAGTGAACGTAAGGCACTCTCGTAATGAGCATCCCCTGTCCCTAGAATGACTAATTGTGCCCCTGTTTTAAGAATTTCTTCGCTTGCTTGTAAAATTAAGTCAATTCCTTTTTGGTGAGTAAGTCGTGTTACCATTCCAATTAAAGGAATATCGGCATTCACTTCTAAGTCCATCTCTTTTTGGAAAGCTAATTTATTTTGAACCTTATCTTCAAATGTCTTTAAGTCGTAATTTACAGGAATCATTGGATCTGTTTTTGGATTGAATTTGTCCACATCAATTCCGTTTAAGATTCCTCTTAATTTTCCTTGTTCAACAGTTAAAATCTTGTCGAGTCCATATGAGAAATAAGGGTCCAAGATTTCACGAGCATATGTTTCACTTACTGTATTCACGCGGTCCGCTAATTGAATCGCACCTTTCAGCAAGTTCACGTCACCATTGTAAATGAGTGCGTCAAAATATTTATTTTCTAATCCAAATAGATTTCCCATTTCATAAGGATTGAATCGACCTTGGAATTCAATATTATGAATTGAAAGAACACTCTTCATATCTTTATAGAATTCAGCTTCACGACTCTTCAATACATCTAAGTAAATAACAGAAAGTGCAGTATGCCAGTCGTTAACGTTCACAACATCTGGTTTAAAATCAAGTGCTGGTAAAATTTCAAGTGCTGCCTTAGAGAAGAAAGCAAAACGTTCACCATCATCAATTTGACCATAAATACTGTCACGATTAAAATATTGCTCATTATCTACAAAATAACAAGGAACTCCGTCCACTTCAGTCTCGAAAATTCCACAATACGAATGTCTCCAACCTAAATCAACAAATTGGTATGCTTTGTATTTTAAGCCAAAACGTTCGCGGTCAATACTAGAATACAAAGGTAAAATAACACGTGCATCTACGCCTAATTCACGAAGGGCTTTTGGAAGAGAACCAATAACGTCTCCTAACCCTCCTACTTTAACAAAGGGAGCTGCTTCAGCTGCAATAAAACAAACTTTCATACACTTTCTCCTTTAACTTGTGATATGTTTATTATACCTTGAAATCATGAAAAGAACTAGACTTCTTATATAATAAAATTAATAATTCGAACTAAATAAAAAACCTAGGACAAATGTCCTAGGTTCAATTGGCAATTAAATTTCTGGGTAGATATCTTCCACAGATTTTTCTGGGTCAATCACGATGAATAAGTTACCGTGTGAACCAATTGCTGAACTTTGGTATTTGTTGTCATTTCCATCTTCATCTACTGGGCTGTATGGGAAATAAACACGATCTTTGTCAACAATTACATCTGATTTTGGATGATTTCCATCAACATATAAAATATCCATTAATTCGATATCGCTATATTTTTTAACGCGTTCGAACATTCCTAATTCTAAACCACCTAAGTTGATGTCTTCTGACATAACGTGGTCTGCTTCAGGGAAGATTTCGATACGTAATGATTCACATGGGTGAATTTCTTGGAATTCGCCACCGTTAATACGTCCAAATGATGTTGTAACTTTTTTAATCCATAAGTCACCAATCAAACGGCGATTAATCGTCCATGTTTCTCCATTTCTAAATACAAATCGTAAACCTGACATAACCTTTTTCATATAGGGTCACTCCTTAAAATAAATTATTGCTTACAAAATGATAATACCATTGAAACGCCTTTCATTCAAGAATTATATTAAATTAAATGGCTTTCAATAAATTGTTTTTCATTTCAATGAAACTTTATTTACTTTCATTGAAATTATTTCTAATCCATGAAACTATCTCTGTATTTTCATTAGCTAATCTACCAGATAAAATCTCTGTTTGAAGAGCTTGTAAGACTTCGCCAATAATAGGCCCCATCTTCTCTAAGCCTAGTGCTTCTTTTACTCCAAATCCATCAATTTGAATGTCTTTCATCGAACGAATCGGTAATTGTTGATACACTTCTTCTAACTCTACTAATTGTTCACTGTGGCCAATTCCTGGTAACAACTGCTCTACTTCAATCGCTAAAACTTCTGGACATTCATAGGCAAGGAATGCATCCCACTCTTTTTCAAGACGAGCAAGCAATGTTTGATAGCCTGTTAATATAGTAGAAATTTGGTCATTCGATGATTTCCAATTTTTCAGTACTTTTCTTAACTGTGGAATACTTAATCGTTCATAGTACGCAAATAAAATCCAAGCTTGCGTAATCGTCATTTTTTCTAACGGGAATTCTCCTAATTTTAAAAGTGTCTCTTTGGCCTCTTTAAAATCAGGACAAGAATGGTATAACTCACTCTCCACAAACGCTCGAAAGGCAAGAGCGCGATGTGGACTCAGTATCATCTTCTCAAACTCAACTTTCATACGTTCCACCGCTACTCGCTCTAGGTTGGCTTTTAAAGTTCGAATTGCATTAAACGTATCAGATTCTATCGAAAAGCCTAATTGTCCCGCAAAACGAACTGCACGCATCATCCGTAAGGCATCTTCATTAAAACGCTCCATAGGATTTCCAACACAGCGAATGATTTCTCTCTCTAAGTCTTCAATCCCACCAAAATAATCGACAATTTCTTCTTTGTCGTTTACAGCAAGTGCATTAATCGTAAAATCACGACGCATCAAGTCCTCTTCCAAACTTCTGACAAAGGTTACGGAATCTGGATGTCTAAAGTCCTGATACGTCCCTTCCGTACGAAACGTCGTTACCTCATAGCTATCATGATGATGGAGTACAAGAACGGTCCCGTGCTCAATCCCCACATCTACTGTATGAGAAAAGAGACTCTTCACTTCTTCTGGGGTTGCACTCGTTGCAATATCCACATCAGAAATCTCTTTTCCAAGAACCAAATCACGGACTGAACCACCCACAAAAACAGCTTCATGTCCAGCTTCTTTTAACGTTTGAAGAACAGGGAGTGCACTAACGAAGAGCGGTACCGATTGTATATCAACTTTTCGTTTAAAATCACTCATCTTCTAACTCCTTTAATCGATTTGTTAGTTCCATAAAACGCTGAGAGTCCATTGATTCTAAAGCGTCATTGATTTCTGATTTTAATTGCGAAATCAACACTTCTTTTTGAATACTATCTAATTCATCCTCTACTACTTCCATTTCTTCTACTTCTGATATGTAATAAGGATTTTTCTCTAATACGGCAAAACTCACCATGCTCTTATATGCGTTTGGAAAATCTAATTCCACATAGCAATCTTCTTTCCAATGAAGGCGCATATCATGAAAGGCTACTTCTGGATTATCGAATTTAGTTCCTTCTTTATAAAACAGGAAAGATTCTTGAGCAGGTTTAATCGTTGAAAATAACATTCCTTTTGGAGTAGCTTCTACATGCTCCACGAAATGAATTTGTTTCAACAATAACTCATGGTTTAACAAGTAGTTCAGAATCCACAATGACTCTCTTCTTTTCAAAGAATGATTTGAAATGAACCACGAAATAAATTTCTTCTTCGTTTCTAAACTTGGGTTAAACAAATTATCCCTCCTACTCTTCAAAAATAAATGTATAACGGATAAATTCAGGATTAAACGGATCTACCTTCAATGCTTCTTGTAAGGCTGGTGCCGCTAAATCTTTACGTCCTTCTTCAATCATAAAGCGGATATAATCTTCTAAGAATTCAACAGAACTTTCTCCGGCTTCATAGGCTTTTTGATAGTTCGTAAATGCCTCGCCGTACTCTTCCATTGCTTCATAAGTTTTCGCAAACAAGTAAAGAATTACTGCATCTTCTTTAGTTTCTAAGCTTTCAAGGAATGGAATACTTTCCTCATATTCTTCTTCATCGTTTAAAGCTTCAACATAACTTGTCACATTAAGAATTGAATCGTTGTTGAGAGTTACCGCTTCTTTTAATTCTTGTAATCCAACTTTTGGATTCCCTGTTGCGATTTCGATTTGGCCAAAAATACGATGTGCTTCATCATTCAATTCATCAAAAGCAATCCATTTCTTTGCATAATCTTTTGCTTCTTCGTCACGTTTCAAGATTAAAAGACATTGAATCACATTTAGTGTCACTTCACTATTTTCAGGTTCACGTTCTAGAAGTTCCATGAAATACTCGAGAGCTTTCTCATAGTTGCCCTCAATGGACTCATATGAGGCCATCTGGAACAATAAATCACTTGAGAGGCCGTTGATGCTTTCTTCGCCAATAAATTGCTCTAATGGCTCTTTATCGCCCATTCTTAAAGTGGCTTCAACGTACAATTCTTGCGCACGTTCTTCTTCCCCAGTTTCTGCTGGATTTTGTTTTAAGAAACGCTCCAAGAAAAATGCGCTACGTTCGAAACTTCCCGCTTCAAATAATAAAGTTCCAAGGTAAAAATCAATAATTGCTTCGTCTGGTTCCAAGTCTTTCGCCTTTAAGAGTTTCTTCTCTGCTAAGTTGAAATCCCCTTCTTCTCGGTATGCTTCTGATTGAACCACCAACACACTTGGGTAGTCTGGGTCTGTTTCAGGAATATCGTACAGAATCGATAACGCTTGGTCTGTTTCTCCTTCAGCCACTAAAATCTCGGCTAATAAAATTGTCCAAATCGCTTCATCTGGTTCCACTTCAGTGAGTCGTAACAGAGCACGTTTGGCTTCTTCGTAGAATCCAATCGATACAGAATAAGTCGCTAAATCTGCCATCTCTTGAAGGTCTTTTTCTGAATCAAAATTGTCAAAAAAACGATGGTAGTGTTCATAGACTTTATCAATATCTTGTTCTTGTAAGGCTTGTTCAATCGCTTCGATTACTTGTGTCATAATGTCTCCTTTTGCAGATGAACTGCGAGTAGTATATGTATCTATTGAAGTTTTACACCAAAAAAAGAAGGTGTTATATAGAGTTAACTCTAATATAACACCAATTAAAACTTCATGCTATGAAAAATAATTCATTGGAATTATTTTTTAACTGCATCTTTAAGAGCTTTACCAGCTTTGAATGCTGGAACTTTAGAAGCTTTGATTTTGATTTCTTTACCTGTTTGAGGGTTACGTCCTTTACGAGCAGCGCGTTCGCGTACTTCGAAGTTACCAAATCCGATAACTTGAACTTTTTCACCTGCTTTTAAAGCTTCTTGAATTGTTTCGAATAACGCTTCAACTGTTGCTGAAACATCTTTCTTTGTTAATTGCGTTTTTTTAGCAACGCGATCTACTAATTCTGCTTTGTTAGCCATTTTAGTTTCACCTCCGTCAAATAAGAATTTCTATCAGAGTTCGTTGAGTGGTCCAACTTATCTGGAAATCGAAAATTAGTTTTGATTTCCTCTAGATTATACCATTCAACCTCAATAGTTTCAACGTTTTATATCCTGTTTTATAAGCTTGCTATGATTTTTTTTACTTTCTTTGACGAGTAATCATATGAATTGGTGTTCCCTCGAAGCCAAATGCTGAGCGAATTCGGTTTTCTAAGAAACGTTCATATGAGAAATGCATCAATTCAACGTCATTTACAAATGTGACAAATGTTGGTGGTTGAATCGCTACTTGCGTCATATAGTAAATCTTCAAGCGATTCCCTTTATCCGTTGGAGTTGGGTTCATCGCAATGGCATCCATTAATACATCATTCAATACAGAAGATGAAATACGACGTGAACGAACTTCATGAATCTCTTTTAAGATTGGTGGGATTTTTGTAAGACGTTGTTTTGTCTTTGCAGATACAAAAATAATTGGAGCATAAGATAAGTATAAGAATTCTTGACGAATCTTATCTTCAAATTCTTTATAAGTCGAATTATCTTTTTCAAGCGTATCCCATTTATTCACTAAAATAACGACACCCTTACCTGCTTCGTGAGCATATCCTGCAATCTTCTTATCTTGTTCTTGAATTCCCTCTTCGGCATTCAAGACCACACAAACAATGTCGCTTCGCTCAATCGCTCTTAATGCACGTAAGACACTATATTTTTCAGTTGATTCAAAGACACGGCCTTTCTTACGAATACCGGCAGTATCAATCATCTTGAAGACAGTACCTTCTTCGTCTTCAAACGTCGTATCGATAGCATCACGAGTCGTACCAGCAACATTAGATACAATGACACGCTCTTCTCCAAGCATTGCATTCACTAAGCTTGATTTTCCTACGTTTGGACG
>JUUF01000229.1 GCA_001058355.1 Carnobacterium maltaromaticum | reverse complement strand
TGTTCTACGAATGGGTGATTATGTCCATCGATTGGAGCTGTTAATGTTGCAGTATCGGCTTTTGTTTCGATACCGTTAAATTTATAACCATGTTCACCAACTGTATGTTCCACACCATTGAATCCCCAGAAGAAGTCAAGATGCCAGTAAGCGCGGCGGAATTCGCCGTCTGTAACGCCTTTTAATCCAGCAGCAATTTGTTTTTGAACGATTTCGCGAATCGTTTTATCTTCTACAGCTGTTAATTCTTCACGTGTGATTTCGCCGTTTGCAAATTTAGCGCGTGCTTCTACTAATTCTTTTG
>JUUF01000228.1 GCA_001058355.1 Carnobacterium maltaromaticum | reverse complement strand
TGTTCTACGAATGGGTGATTTTCACCAGTGATTTTTCCAACGACATCTGCTGAGTCAGGTTTTGTGATTTCATCGTGGAATTGATATCCGATTTTCGCTTGAGTGTGATCCACTCCGTTCAATCCCCAGAAGAAATCTAAGTGCCAGTATTGGCGACGGAATTCGCCGTCAGTGAATCCTTTTAATCCAGCTTTCTTTTGTTGTTCGACTAACTTTTCGATGGCTTTATCTTCGACGGCTGTTAATTCCTCGCGTGTAATTTCACCTTTTACAAATTTTTCTTTTGCTTCTACTAATTCTTTTG
>JUUF01000227.1 GCA_001058355.1 Carnobacterium maltaromaticum | reverse complement strand
TATCATATATGATAATTATCTTTTATGATAATTTCGAAAAGTGATTCAAGTAAACAGGCCAGATTTAGAACACTAAAAGTAACAAATGTTCACAGGGTTGTAGTTGACTTTCTGTACATTTGAATATACTATGAGGGCAAGTTGGAAGAGAGAGCTTTTCCAGACTGAATGTTATAGACGAAAGAGACCTGCACGCGATTCGAGCATGGCTTGAATAGAGTGCTTTTTTACTAAAGGAGATCTAATGAAATATTTTAAGCAGTTTGGCTGGATTATGATTGTGACCTGTATCGGTGAAATCATGAAATATTACATCCCTCTTCCGATTCCAGCAAGCATCTATGGACTTGTCTTAATGATGACTTTATTAATGACGGGTGTTGTTAAAATTGAAAAAGTGTATCAAGCAGGGACATTTTTAATCGAGATTATGTCACTGATGTTTATCCCGGCTGCCGTTGGAATTATCGAATCGTGGGATCAATTGCATCGTATTATTGTGCCAGTATCTATCATCACGATTATTACGACATTTGTAGTAATGATTGTTTCGGGAAAAGTAACGCAATACGTCCTCGAGAAAGGAGCCCAAGATGCTGAATAAACTCGTTCTTAATACAGCAACAATCGGGCTCGTGATTAGTATTATCGGTTTTGAAATTGGTGTATTTTTACGTGACCGTTATAAATGGCCAATCTTCAATCCGCTACTTGTAGCGATTATTTTCGTCATTATCGTATTAAATGTCTTTAATATAGATTATGATAGCTATTATGCGAGTGCGGATAGCTTAAGTTATCTCTTAACGCCCGCAACGGTTTGTTTAGCGATTCCGTTGTATCAACAAATCGAACAATTGAAAAAGCATAAAGGCGCCATCTTTGCAGGAATTAGTGCAGGGGTATTGACGAGTCTATGTACAGTTTGGGTGTTATCATTGCTTTTCCAATTAACGCACGAAGAATACGTAACCTTACTGCCAAAATCAATTACGACAGCCATCGGTATGGGCTTGTCTCAAGAGTCTGGTGGATATGTGACTATTACCGTAGCGGTGATTATTCTTACAGGGGTTCTTGGAAATATGTTCTGTGAAATCATCTGTAAAGTAACAGGCATTACGCATCCGGTCGCAAAAGGGATTGCGATTGGAACGTCTTCTCATGCGATTGGGACAGCACGTGCGATGCAATTAGGGGAAGTTGAAGGTGCGATGAGTGGTTTATCCATCGTAATTTCGGGGATTATTACTCTTATTGGCGCACAAATTTTTGCAGTATTTATTTAAGAAGTGGAGAAAAAGCAGAATTTCTGTTTTTTCTCCTTTTTATTTTGGTTTTTGTCATACAAATTTAATGGAATAGTATTCGAAAAACATATAGTATTTATGCGGATTTAGGGCTATGATGGAGATGCATAAACTTCATATAGAAAAGAGCGAGCGTTATGGAAAAACATTGGTGGCAAGAAGTCGTCGTTTATCAAATTTACCCACGTAGTTTTAAAGATTCAAACGGAGATGGGATTGGCGATTTAAGAGGAATTATTGAAAAACTCGACTATTTACACACGCTGGGAATCGGAGCAATTTGGCTCTCTCCAGTTTATAAGTCACCTAATGATGACAATGGTTATGATATTTCTGATTATGAAGACATCATGGACGAGTTCGGAACGATGGCGGATATGGAAGAATTAATCGCCGAAGCCGATAAACGCGGGATTAAAATTGTGATGGATCTTGTTGTGAATCATACGTCTGATGAACATCATTGGTTTATTGAGTCAAGAAAAGGAAAAGACAATCCGTACCGTGATTACTATGTGTGGGCGGACCCTGCTGCAGATGGCGGTGTGCCGACGGAATTACAGTCAGTCTTTTTAGGTAGTGCATGGAAATACGATGAAGCAAGTGGTCAATATTTCTTGCATTTATTTAGTCAAAGACAACCTGATTTAAACTGGGAAAATGAAAAAGTGCGTCAAGAAGTCTATGACATGATGAATTTCTGGATTGATAAGGGCGTTGGCGGATTCCGTATGGACGTAATTGATTTAATTGGGAAAATTCCATTAGAAGGGATTACTTCAAACGGGCCAAAATTGCATGATTATTTACAAGAAATGAATAAGGCGACCTTCGGAGATAAAGATTTATTGACAGTTGGGGAAACATGGGGAGCGACACCAGAAATCGCGAAACTCTATTCAAACCCAGAGCGTCATGAATTATCGATGGTCTTCCAATTTGAACATTCACTCCTAGACAATGAACCAGGAAAAGAAAAATGGGACCTTAAACCGCTCGATGTGATGGAGTTGAAAGCCGTTCTCTCGAAATGGCAAACAGAACTTGGGGAGGAAGGCTGGAACTCATTGTTCTGGAATAATCATGATTTACCAAGAATCGTGTCACGTTGGGGAAATGATAAGGAGTACCGTGTTCGTAGTGCTAAGGCATTCGCTATTTTATTGCATATGATGAAAGGGACTCCTTATATTTACCAAGGGGAAGAACTTGGATTGACGAATACGCCAGTCTCTAGTATTGAAGAGTTGGATGATATCGAGTCGATTAATATGTATCATGATCGCGTCTCAAGAGGATTTAGTGTCGAGTCGATTATGGAGTCTCTAAATGCAAAGGGGAGAGACAATGCGCGTAGACCAATTCCGTGGACTGCCGAAGCCAATGGGGGATTTACGACGGGGACACCTTGGTTAGCTCTCAATCCAAATTACAAAGAGATTAACGTAGAGGCGGAACTCCAAAATCCAGACTCTGTATTCCATACGTATCGAAAACTCATTCAGCTTAGAAAAGACCATCCAATCGTGGTTTGGGGCGATTATGAGCTTCTTGAAACGTCTTCTAATGTGTTCGCATATTATCGCACGCTTGGGGAAGAAAGATGGTTAACGGTCGTGAATTTATCAGATTCCGAGGAAGAAATCTCTGTAGATGCCCGATTTAATAAGGTTTTGGTGACTAATACAGAAGATGAGATTACAGATTTACACGCTTACAAACTTTCTCCATGGCAAGCCTTTGTAGTGGAATTGTCTGGCAATTGAAACAATTTTCATATATAATGTAAGTGCATAAAAATAGGTAAAATAAATTGTGAAATTTTTGTTAATAACTTTTCACAAACAAAGTTGCTAGATACTGTTGCAATAATAATTAAATTTGTGATAATATATATTTTTCATTCAACAAATATGAAAAAATATGGTATAATAGTTTGAATAAAAATAAAAGGAGAAAGGGGATGGACGATGAAAGCATTTTTAGTGAAATTACAAGAAGGTTTTAAATCATTAGGTTTAGCGAGTCAATTGGGAATTACGCTTGGCCTATCTTTAGCGATGCTAGCAGGTGTTTACGGTATTTCACAAGCGATGAGTCCGATGCAAAAGGTGACTCAAGTCGTAGAAGTACAAACAAGTGCGCCAGCAAATTCGTCAACTCCTTCAAGTAATACTGAAAAGAAAGAAGTCGCCGAGAAAAAGCAAGAGACAACTCAAGCTCCAACAACTGAATCTGTAACTACAGAAAAACAAGTGGTTACTGAAGAAGAAAAGAACGCAAGAAACGTTCAAGGAAATGTTGCGCAGGCAACTCCAAGCCAAGAGCGCAGAAGAGAAGAGTCAGAAAATGGTCCTCAGACAAGAGAAGCAACTCCAACTGAAGTTCCTACAGTTACTTCAAGTTCAGAAACAGTAGCAACACCACCGCAACGCTTGAAACCGTTAGGAAATACGGGACAAGAGTTTGCGACGTTGGACCAAGCTACAGCATGGATGAAGGAACAGTTAGACCAATCAGCAAAAGACCAAGAAGCTGGGAAGCAAAATTGGGTTTATTCTGGAAGAGCTTATGAAATTCCATGGAGTGACGGGTCTAAGACCGCAACCGTTGATTTGACGAAAATTGAGTCTTACACACCAGCTCCTGCACCAACAGAAACAACTTCT
>JUUF01000226.1 GCA_001058355.1 Carnobacterium maltaromaticum | reverse complement strand
AGAAGTTGTTTCTGTTGGTGGAGGATATAACCTCATTGTAGCAGCCATGTCAACCGAAGATGCACCTTGTCCTATGAATTTTTCAAAAACTTTTCAAAGCGGTGAATTGAAAAATTATTACAAAGGATGGATATTCCATAAACACAATGAAGATTTTGGCAACTTACACCAAAGAGATAAGGACGGCAACTTTATTAAAATGCGGTTCGTAACAATGCTTGCTCAAAAACCGATGTAAGCCGATTTTAACTGAAACGAAAAGGTGTGCCAAAGATTGCTAGCACACCTTTTTTGCATTCTATTTTACTCGATATATAATGTCTTATCCTTCACTCGGAAAGTAGTCTTATTAGTAATCGTTTCACCTGTGAGCACAAGAATTTCTTTTCCACTCTTTGTCTCGTCTACTACTCTCCACTCACCATCTTTTTTAACAGTAAGTAAGTTGTATTCTTTATTGAAGTCTTCGTCTTTTGTCGGAACTACATATACTTCTGAAACTCCTGTTAATTCAGTTGCTTTATCAACATCTAAATTTTTAACAATTAAGAACTTGCCATTCAACTTCACAATTTTATATCCTTGCGAGATATCCTCATTCATTTCAGCGCCTTTTAGTTTTTCCGCAGCCTTCACTTGTTCTGAGAAAGCATTAAGCCACTTAATTGCTTTCTCATTCTCAGCCCTGTAATCTACTTGTGTCGCTCGTATTTGAGCTTGATAGAGTTCTTCCTTACGTCTTGATTCATTGCGCCAATAAATGGTCACACATACTAGAATTATAGTCCCCAATATACTTAAAATACGACGTCCTTT
>JUUF01000225.1 GCA_001058355.1 Carnobacterium maltaromaticum | reverse complement strand
AAATTAAAACAAGAAGAAGTTAAACCTCAAGCGTTTGATAAAGCCGTTAAGAAATTAGCGAAGGTTTTAAAACCAGGAATCATGAAGAAAGTATCAAATCCGCAACAAGATTCACTTTTTAGTATGTTCCAACAAATGGGAATCCAAAATCCTGGTATTGAACCTGAGATGAAAGAAGAAGTCACTGAAGAGATTGCTCAAAAACGACGCGATATTGAGCAACAATTAAGAGACGGCCTTCTTGATTCTAAAGAAGTGACGATTGAATTAACAGAGAAACCAATGCGTATGGCTGGCTCTGGAAATCAAATGGAACAAATGATGCAAATTCAATCCGTTCTTGACCAAATGACACCGAAGAAGAAAATTAGCCGTACTGTTACGGTGAAAGAGGCGTTAGAATTACTAACAGAGGAAGAAGCTAACAACTTAATTAATCAAGAAGATATGCATGCAGAAGCGTTGAAACTTGCTGAAACTTCTGGAATTATCTTTATCGATGAGATTGATAAGATTGC
>JUUF01000224.1 GCA_001058355.1 Carnobacterium maltaromaticum | reverse complement strand
GCTACTCTACTGACTTAAATAATTTCTCAAACAATCTTTATAAAGTAACGAATAAAGAAGATTCTGCTGATGTTTTCAAAACAAAGCTATTTAAACGTACTAAAGAATTGGCAGATAAATACAAGACAAATAAAGCTACAATGGATGTGACAACGGAAGCCTTCAGTTTCTATGCTCCTGGAACCATAAATGATACAGATAAAACTATGTCATTCCAAGAGCCGTTAAACTTTAACATGAGCTTTCCTATGACATTGACGGAGACATATGACCCAATTACATATAAATATGAATTGAAAGATAATCTTCTTCTCGTTTCCTTGGATGGTACTGATTCTGAAACTCAGCAACCCGTTCATGCAGAATTAAGATTCGAACGTGTCACTGGTTCAGAAAATAATACGTCAGCAACAACTACAAATGAGACAGCTTCTTTAGACGGAAAATGGGAACTTATAAATTCTGGTGATGCCTTCTTACGTGGGCTTTCCTATCGCCTTCATTCTCAATATGAAAGAAAACTGCTTCTACAAGTTTACTGGAATACGTTAAAGGATTTAAAGCCAACGATAACAATTTCTGGAAATAAGGCTACTTATGAGGGTTCGGTTAATCTAACAGACGCCT
>JUUF01000223.1 GCA_001058355.1 Carnobacterium maltaromaticum | reverse complement strand
GCTACTCTACTGACTTAAATCGTTTTGCAGAAGACTATTATAAAATCTCTAAACAAGATATATCACTTGAAGCTTTTAAAGAAAAACTATTTCCAAAAATTAAAGAATTAGCAGACCTTTACAAGACAAACAAAGTCACTACAGATACAACAACGGGTGCCTTTACTTTCTACGCCCCAGGGACCGTCAATTCTAAAGATAAAACCCTGAACTTCGAAGAATCGTTAAACTTCATTATGTACTTCCCTGTGACATTCACTGAGGCATATGATCCAGTCACGTATAAATACGAATTAAAAGATAGTCTACTAATTATTTCTATGGACGGAACCGAAAAAGAAACACAGCTACCGGCTCATGTTGAATTAAAATTCGAACGTGTCTCTGGTTCTGAAAACAATACGAAAGAACCAACTTCTAAACAGACCGTTTCTTTAGACGGAAATTGGGAACTGATGAATACTAGAGAAGCCTTATTACGGGGGCTCTTCTATCGTGTGAATATAAAAAATAAAAAAGCTTTCCAATTAATTTACTTGAATGCATTAAAGGATTTAAAACCAACCTTAACGATTTCTGGAAATTCCGCTACTTATGACGTTTTGGTTAATCTAACAGACGCCT
>JUUF01000222.1 GCA_001058355.1 Carnobacterium maltaromaticum | reverse complement strand
TAACATATATGTTAATTTTTGATTTGCTTCAATAGAAACAAACAAAAAAGCCCTAGCCAAATTGGCTAGGACTTCGTCATTTATAATTATTGTTCAATCTCTTTTTCTTGAGCCCATTCGAAGTGGAATGTTCCTGGTTTGTCTACACGGTTGTAAGTATGCGCACCGAAGTAGTCACGTTGAGCTTGAATTAAGTTTGCAGGTAATGTTTCTGAACGGTATGAATCATAGTATGCTAATGCACTTGAGAATGTTGGTACTGGGATACCAGCACGAACAGCCGTTACAACTACATCACGAACTGCATCTTGATAAGATTCAGTTACATATAAGAAGTACTTATCTAATAATAAGTTTTTCAATTGAGGATCACGTTCGAACGCATCTGTAATCTTTTGTAAGAATTGCGCACGGATGATACATCCAGCACGGAAGATTTTAGCGATTTCGCCGTAGTTTAAGTCCCAATTGAACTCTTCACTGGCTACACGCATTTGAGCAAATCCTTGCGCGTAACTCATGATTTTAGAGAAGTATAATCCTTTACGAACTTGTTCGATTAAAGCTTGACGTTCTGAATTTGTTAATTCAGAAATTTTAGTAGCTGCTAATTCTTTACTTGCTGCAACACGTTCTTCTTTCAATGTTGAAACGAAACGTGCAAATACAGATTCAGTAATTAATGGAAGTGGCACACCTAAGTCTAATGCGCTTTGTGAAGCCCATTTACCAGTACCTTTGTTTCCAGCAGTATCCATGATTACGTCTACCATTGGACGACCTGTTTCAGGATCTTTCTTCGTTAAAATGTCCGCTGTGATTTCGATTAAGTAGCTATCTAATTCGCCTTGGTTCCATTCTTTGAACACTTCAGCGCATTCTTCTACAGATAATCCACCAACACGACGTAGGATATCGTAACTTTCAGCAATTAATTGCATGTCCCCATATTCGATTCCGTTATGAACCATTTTTACGTAGTGACCTGCTCCGTTTGGTCCAATGTAAGTCACACATGGAGCTCCATCGTCTGCTTTAGCAGAGATTTCTTCTAAAATAGGTGCTACTAAGTCATAAGCATCTTTTTGACCTCCAGGCATGATTGAAGGTCCTTTTAAGGCTCCTTCTTCCCCACCAGATACACCCGTACCGATGAAGTTGATTCCTGAGTTTGCAAGTTCTTCATTACGACGCATTGTATCACGGAAGAATGTATTTCCTCCATCGATTAAAATATCGCCTTTATCTAAGTGTGGAAGTAAACTTTGAATTGTCTTATCTGTAGCTTCCCCAGCTTTAACCATTAATAAAATTCTTCTTGGTTTTTCTAGAGACTCTACAAATTCTTCAACAGAATATGTTGGAACTAATTTTTTATCTGGATGTAGAGCAATCACTTCGTCTGTTTTTGAAGTTGTACGGTTGTAGATTGAAACGCTATAGCCACGGCTTTCAATGTTTAAAGCTAAGTTACGTCCCATAACAGCCATACCCACGACACCAATTTGTTGTTTTGACATGAAACTTCCTCCAATTCGTTTTATTTAACACATCTATGTTATCAAAAATCATGCTTTTTTGAAAGCCATTTGAATGCTTTTCTTTTACTAAAGCTCTTTTTCATTTCACTCATTTTCACTCTTAGAAAACCTTTTAACATTTAACTCTAGTAATTCACACCGATTTACGGTAAACTAATACCGAGCAAAGAAAAAAGGAGCGATTTTGTTGGCAAAGAAAAAACGTAATCTTTCAACCGTTGAAAAAATTACACGTGTTGTAGCCGTATTAATGTTAATCGGTACACTAGGCGCTATCATCTTACAAGTAGCCTTAACTGCAATGAATTATAAATAAACGAAAGACCGACTGGAAATCCAGTCGGTCTTTTTCATTCTTAAATTGTAATTTCTTCTCTATCACGAACCATATAGGCTTTTAATGGAGTAAGACTAGCAAGCCAGTATAACCCCCCACCAAATAGAGCGGTAAAACCACTTCCAGTAGTAAATAAGAAGATTGGACTTTGAATTTGCTTCGTCACTGGGTTATATATAAAGAGGACTGCAACGATTAATGAGATGAACACACAGCCCATTCCTACGATATTAAATCCTTTTGTATACTCGTATGCCTTATGTCCTTCTAAGAAATATGCTGAACGAAGAGACAATTTTTGCTTTCTGAGTAGGAAGAAGTCAACGACAATCATTCCAATAATTGGTCCTTGAAGATAAGCAGCTAGAGAAATAAATGACCCAAAATATTCATCTACTTCTCCCCAAATGGTTAAAGAACTTACATAGACAAAAGCTATCCATACCATTAACTTATAACTTATTTTTGGCATTCCACTTTTCACAATCATACAGTTAACATATGACCCCGTTCCTTGAGTCCCTATATTTGCAAATGCTACTAACAGAAGACTAAGAAGTGAAAAGGTAGGAGTACTCAAAGTTGCTAGCATCGTTGTTGGATCGCTTTCATATACACCAGTTTTTACGAACATAGCAAGTGCCATTACGCCTCCCGTGGCTGCAAAAAACGGTGCTACAACACCATATGCCAAGGAAGTTGCCCAATAGCCACTGCGTTCTGATTTAGCTAAACGTGGTAAGATGAACGCTTGCGTTGACCAAGAAAATGCCACAGCAACATTACCTTCACCTGAAATCATAAATCTTTCAAGTGGTGTCAAATCACTTTGAACAGCAGGTTGCACATTCATAATTTCAGTTATCGGAACCGCAAAAAAACAAATTCCAGCGATAATCAAACCAACAAATAACAAAGCTACAACCATGTATTTATTGATTCCTTTTATAGTTTCAGGCCCACTAAGAGCAATTAAGGTACCTAACAAAACGCAAAGGGTGCCTAGTATCGGTGCCCATATTGCCTTATCTAACACAAGGCCAAAATTATTTGCCAAATGTATCATGGAATTCGCAAACAGATTTGCAGTAACTGCATACCAACCAAAATTTGCTAAACTTATTACTGTTGACAAAAGTGCAACTCCTTTTTGTCCAAGAACAGATCGAAGCCAAATCCATAAGTCAATTCCGTAACGAACGGCAAATAGTACTGGTAAACATTCTATAAAGACCCAAATAATATTAAAACTAAAAATATTAATAAGCATTTGATTAAAAGAAAGATACTGTGCGACATAGGCCCCTTGTGTATAACACCATGTTGCAATCGCAAATCCACTAGTGGATAGAAATAAATCCCAGAATGAATACTGACGGTCGCCATTCGTCATTGGCACAACACCAGTAATCGTTTCTTGTTGAATATAATCATTCATTGTTGCGCTCATTATTGAATCACCCCACTCATTGCCAAAATAATGAGGATTAGATTAACTCCTACACAAATTCCTGCCCAGAGATAGTCCATTTTTGAAAACCGTTCTGGAAACTCATAATCTTTTTCTTCCATTAAATCAAGCCTACGTTTTGTTTCTTCATTAATTAGCTTTTCGATTGAGACTTCATTTTTCATCTACTTCTCTTCTCCCTGATATATTCTTATAGCTTCAGTACAATACATCTTCGTGTGACGATACCATTTATAAAGATATTCGCCCACTCGTTTACCATTACTTTCTTGGAAAAGTGCCCATAAGAACCAATAGTATGAAACTAATCCTACCATTCCTAAGAAATGCTGTTGACTACCAACTCCTGGATTCTTATCAAAATACTTGTTAATAAACTCTTTTGCTTCTTCTAAAGTGTAATCTGTACAGCATAGGAAACAGCCAATGTCGCTCGCAGCATCTCCCATTCCAGAATACTCCCAGTCAATCAAACTCATATTCCCTTCTTCATCTACCAAGAAGTTAGGACTATAACAGTCACCATGACAAAGAACAAATTCCACAGGATCCTTATGTAAATATTGAATGACTTGACGAACAAGCTCTTCTAATATTTCCTTATCTTCAAACTCAAAACGGTTGCGTTTTTGTAATTTCTCCTTAAATTCTTCTAAATCTTTTTCGAATCTTAGTTCATAAGGTGTTGTCTTACCAGAACGATGAAGTCGGCTAATGAAGTCAATCGCTTTGTCAACATCTTCCTCATTTTCATAATCTAATAGTCTTGCATTTTCTATAAATTTTGAAATTTTCCAGCCTTCATTTTCGTCCATTGCTACGAAAGTTTGATCTATCCCTAGTTCAGCAGCAACGCGCATTGAAGCTGCCTCACTGAGTCGGTTAATATATTCCTCAGTTCCTTTTCCAGGATGACGATAAACATAAGACTCACCCTTACACTCGAAACGGAAGGAAGTGTTTGTTAATCCGTCTTTTATCGGTTTAATATGAGTAATCTCCGCAGGTGTTACTGACAATATCTTACAAATGTTTAGTAATATTTTTGAATTTGTATGCATCAAATATTGTTCATCAAATTCACGAAGATCTGCTAAAGAATCAAATTCTTTAATTACATCCGCTGAATAATGACGCGCTTCTAATTTTAATTCATCTAAATGACGATAATAATACTCTTCCCATAGCTGTTCCTTAAATGCTGCATGTTGGAATTCATTTTCTAAAATACGAACGAATTTTTTACTGAATTCACGGTCAAAATATACATGACCAAGCATGCACCATGTATTTTTTCCTCCGACAGTCACCTCTGAAATGAAACCATTTGTCTCTTTTTCTACACAATATTCATCAGTTTCTCCATCAGCGAAAACTGTAGCATAATAACCTCGATATACGTATTCTTCAAAAGGATTTTCCGTAAAATAATTATCTGAGGAACAAATATAAGTGTTTCCTAATTGTTCACGAACAAGCATAAGCGACGAACAATTATTATAACGATAATAATCTTCATTCACGACGATATCTACACCAAATTTATCTGCAAGATAAAACATCATTTCCTTCATATAGCCAACAATAACTGTAATTTTATCAATTCCAGCTTCTCTTAATTGACATATCTGACGTTCAATCAAACGCTCTCCTTTAACAACAAGTAGACCTTTTGGTGATTCATACGAAAGCGGGGCAAAACGTGTACTCATTCCTGCCGCCATAATAATGGCATTTTGAACACGATATGGTTCTAATTCAGCGATTCCTTTTTCCGTGAGAGAATAGTCCGAATTAATCCAACCAAGTCGTTCCGCTTCTGTTACTAAATGATTCACTTTTCCAAGAGAAAGATCAAGTCCCTTTGCGATTTCTCGCTGTGTCACTTTTGCTTCTTGATTTTTTAAAAATACTAATAAGTTAAATTGATGATTTGAAATCATTCTAATTCGCCTCCCTGTGTTCACTATTATACACTTTTTTTCAAAAAAGTGAACAAATAACTCTAGATTTTTAGAATTAACAGAATTTTTCAGTTTTATAATTTTATTTTAAAGGCTCTTATGTTCTTAAAAACTATATAAAACAATTATTATAACCTTTTTGAAAGCTTTATGACAACCCAAGGAATTGTGGATTATATCTTAGAAAACAAT
>JUUF01000221.1 GCA_001058355.1 Carnobacterium maltaromaticum | reverse complement strand
TTGTAGTTGTTGTAGTCGTTTCTGTTGTTGTTGTTTCAACAGTTGTTTCTTCTGTCGTTACTTCTTCAGTTGTCGCAGCTTCTGTTGTCGTTGCGCTTGAAGTTGTTCCTTCAGTCGTTGTTGAAACGTCCTCGCGAATGAATCCTACATATCGATAACAACCCATGTCGATTAAACTTTGTTCATATGGAGTTACCGCAGAAACTGAAGTTGTTGCTGCCGCTGTCCCCGCTGCTACTAATCCAATCATTAAGATTGTTTTCTTAGCTTTCTTATTTGATACTACAAAGTAAGCTGCTCCTGATAAAGATACGATACCAAAAACCGCTAGAATTGTTGTCGAAGATGACCCCGTATTTGGTAAAGTGTCGCCTAATGAGCATTTTCCTTTATCCAATTCATAAACGTACAATGTTGCTTGGCCAGCCAGTGCAGGTGTAGTTGGTTCACCTGATTGAATCGCCTCACGTTGTTCTTTCGTTAA
>JUUF01000220.1 GCA_001058355.1 Carnobacterium maltaromaticum | reverse complement strand
AACCCTTTACTTGCGTGAATAATCATCGGTTTGTTTTCAAGCATGCCATTTAATTTTTTGGCTACTAAACGAATGACTTTCGTTGGAAGTACGAATAATACCGCATCCACATCTTTCACCGCTTCGGCTAAATCTAAATAGCCTCGAATTGCTGGATCCAGAAACACTCCTGGAAGGTAATGTTCATTCGTATGACGCTCATTAATTTCTTGAATTTGAGCTTCGTTATTTCCCCATAAGCGAGCTTCATGATGGTTTTCTGCGAGCACCATTGCCAGCGCTGTCCCCCATGAACCTGCTCCTAAAATAGCTACTTTTGTCATAGTTGTTCTCCTTTACGCTTTTCCAAACAATGCTGGAGATTGTGGATCATCAATCGATACATAATCTGGCACAGCTGGAACTCTACGTCTTCTCACCACGATAATAGCGATGCCTAATAAGAATAACACAATTGAGACTAATTGCGAAATACGGATAATACCAAACATCCAGAGGCTATCTGTACGCATCCCTTCGATAAAGAAGCGCCCAAATGAATACCATAATAAGTATCCTGACATGATTTCTCCCACCTTTACGCCTTTACGTCTGCGCAAGTAGAATAAAATCAATACGCCGACAAAAGACCAAAGTGATTCATATAAGAAAGTTGGATGGTAATAAACACCATCGATATGCATTTGTTCAATAATGAAGTTTGGTAAATGCAAGCCTTCTAAAAAGGCACGTGTTACGACTTCTCCATGCGCTTCTTGGTTGGTGAAATTTCCCCAACGTCCAATCGCTTGTGCCAGTAAAACGACAGGTGCCAAGATATCTAAAAGTAAGGCAAATGATACTTTTTCCTTTTTCGCAAACCAGTAGACAGTTGCTGCACCGGCAATGACACCACCGTAGATGGCTATTCCTCCATGCCAAATTTGGATGATTTCACCAGGATTGGCTAAGTAGTACTGCCATTCAAATAGAATATAGTACAATCGCGCACCCACAAATCCAAGAGGCACAGCCCAAAATACTAAATCGATAATAAATTCTTTTCGAAATCCTTTACGAGTGGCTTCTTTATCCGCCAATGTTGTTGCTAAGTAAATTGCAAAAGCAATAATAATCCCATACCAACGCACTTGTAATCCACCGATTTCAAACGCAATCGGATTAATGGCCGAAACCATTTCTAAAACATTCATGTAACTAACCTCTAAACTTCTTTATTTTCTGCAATTAATTGTGTTAAACGATTCGTGAAGCTTTCTGTTGCATCGAATCCCATTTTCTTCGCACGGAAATTCATACATGCCACTTCTAAGATAATCGAAACGTTACGACCAGTCTTCACTGGGATGCGGATTTTCGGAACCTCAACACCCAACAATTCAACATTTTCCATATATCCACCTAAACGGTCATATCTCTTATCAGGTGTCCAGTTTTCAAGATGAACCACTAAATCGACTTGTTTTTGATCCAGAATTGCCCCTGCACCAAACAGCGTCATCACATCCACGATACCAACCCCGCGGATTTCGATTAAGTTGTTCAAGATTTCTGGTGCTTCCCCGATTAATGTTAATTCATCGTATTGATATAATTCAACACGGTCATCGGCCACAAGACGGTGTCCTTTTTGCACAAGCTCTAACGCCGTTTCAGATTTACCGACGCCACTTTCCCCTGTAATCAACAGACCAATTCCGAATACATCGAGTAATACACCGTGTACCGAAGAACGCTCCGCCAATCTTCCTTCTAAGAAGTTTGTAACACTACTTGATACTTGTGTTGTCTTCGAAGTTGCTTCTAAGATTGGAATTTGCGCTTTTTCAGCAGCTTCAACTAATTCTTTTGGTGGCTCTAATTTTCTTGAAATAATAAAACATGGTGTCTCTGGTTTACAAAGACGTTCCATCACTTCTAATCGAATCCCTTCATCCATGGATGCCACAAAAGAAGTTTCTGTACGACCTAATAACTGGATACGTTCTGCTGGATAGAAATTTAAAAATCCTGCTAATTCTAATCCCGGTCTTGAAATTTCACTTGTAACGATTGGACGGTCAAGATACTCCTCTCCATAAATTGGTTTTAAATGAATATTCTTGATTAATTCTCTAACCGTAACACTTTTCATATTATCCCTCATTTCTTTATACCCTTCTACTATACCATATTTGAGCGCTTTCTTGTATGCTTTTAGAATTTATTAAACTTCTGTTCATTCTGCCAAATAATCTAAAAAATATTTTTTTAAAAAAATTGAGCAACCTACTTGAATATTTTATAGAATTTTATATAATAGCCTAAGTTTCTGAATAGGAGGAAAAAACATGATATTTTATTCATATGAATTTTTAAGAAGTAAAGTTCAACAAATTGATTATATTCAATTAGGACTAATACTCTTCGTCATTGCCGTTTTAGCAATTGCCTTATATCGTTATTTTAAAAATAAACAAGATACAAAATTTCGCGAATTAGCATTAATCGCCGTCATTGGTATCTTAATTCTTGCTGGTTCTAAGATTGCTGACTTACAGAACTCTAAAAATTCAGAAAACCAATATTCTGGAGCCCTTCGCTTCGTTGAAACGATCGCGGAGGATTTACATGTTAATAAAGAAGATGTCTATATTAATACTGAAGCCGCAAAGGATGGAGCCATCGTCAAAGTTGGCGATCAATTCTATCGAGTATTAACAGGAGATAGCCCGGAACATTACCTACTCGAAAAAATGGAATTGCAAAATCCAAAAGTTACGATTAAGGAGGCTGAATAAGTTGAACCTTTCATATATCGATGTCGCAATCAAACTTGCACTTGGACTATTATCATTAATTGTTGTAATCAACTACACTGGGAAAGGAAACCTCGCCCCTACATCTGCAAGTGACCAAATACAAAACTATGTACTCGGGGGAATTCTCGGGGGTGTGATTTATAATCCATCCATTACCATCTTACAATACTGCATCATCTTATTAATTTGGTTTGCGTTAGTACTAACCCTTCGCTGGGTAAAAACAAATAATCGTACAGTGAAGAAGATGCTTGACGGTGAACCTTTACAATTAATTAAACATGGGAAAATTGATGTTGAAAATGTGCGTTTAGCTGGTCTAACGGCTCAAGAAGTTGCTTTTAAATTACGTTCACAAGGAGTCTTCTCTATTCGCGATGTAAAAAGTGCAATTTTAGAGCAAAATGGTCAACTCATCCTGACAAAATCTGGAGAAGAAAATCCAAAATATCCAATCATTACAGATGGTGTCATTCAACAAAATATACTTGATGTTATCGATAAAACAGAAGATTGGGTTACTGAACAACTAGCTGCCCAAGATATTCAAGATGTTTCAGATGTATTCCTTGCAGAATACAATAACGGCCAATTAATGGTTGTGAAATACTAATTGAATCCAAACAAAAAAAGCGACCAATTGGTC
>JUUF01000219.1 GCA_001058355.1 Carnobacterium maltaromaticum | reverse complement strand
AACAACCGCCTCTAATTCTTCATAAATATCAGGGTAAAAATTATTAACCTCAGTGATAAAAAACTCGCCTAAAGTTTGATATTTTTCATCCAAAAATTTTATTGATAATCTAATATCACCGTCAGGATATTTAAATATTCCATATCGTCTTTTTAACATTTGTTACGTCCTATATCTTTCTATTTACTGCTAGGAAAAGCTGAAATAACCTTTTTCTCCTGTATACATCAACTACCTCTTCATAATAAGTTCGCTAAAATCTTCAGATAAGAGTTTTGCTCCCAAACTATATTCACTACTATATTTATTTAATGTATCTTGTATATTTAAATTTCTATCGCCATTTATGTAAATTGTAAAATTAATTCCGCCCATCGGATTATAATTAGTTTCGTTATAATCAATCTCATAAGTCTTTATAACCCCTTTTTCTGTAAATGCGTCCTTATCATATTCCTTAAGGTTATCTTCAATTAACCTCACAACTTCTGGTTTCTTTAACTCTTCGTTCATTCGTTGTTTTGAAGGTGTGTTCATGTACACAAATAGGGAAAACACTCCCACAATTACTGCGATAACGGCTAAAAACTTCTTCATCCCTGACTCCTT
>JUUF01000218.1 GCA_001058355.1 Carnobacterium maltaromaticum | reverse complement strand
CACGTTGACCACGGTAAAACCACACTTGTGGATGAATTATTAAAACAATCAGATACATTAGATGCACGTACAGAATTATCAGAACGTGCCATGGACTCAAACGATATCGAACGTGAACGCGGTATTACAATTTTAGCGAAAAATACAGCCGTTCAATATAAAGGAACTCGTATCAATATCATGGATACACCAGGACACGCGGACTTCGGTGGAGAAGTAGAACGTATCATGAAAATGGTAGACGGTGTAGTTCTTGTAGTGGATGCGTATGAAGGTACAATGCCTCAAACTCGTTTCGTATTGAAAAAAGCATTAGAACAACATTTAACACCAATCGTTGTAGTAAACAAAATCGACCGTGACGCTGCTCGTCCAGAAGAAGTTGTCGATGAAGTATTAGAATTATTCATCGAATTAGGGGCGGATGATGATCAATTAGAATTCCCAGTAGTATATGCTTCAGCATTAAACGGAACTTCAAGTTTATCAGACAACCCAGCTGACCAAGAAAAAACAATGGATTACTTATTCGATACAATTATCGAACATATCCCAGCTCCAGTAGATAACTCAGATGAGCCATTACAATTCCAAGTATCTTTATTAGACTATAATGACTACGTTGGACGTATCGGTATCGGACGTGTCTTCCGTGGAACGATCAAAGTTGGGGACCAAGTAACCTTATTAAAATTAGACGGTACAAAGAAAAACTTCCGTGTTACTAAATTATTTGGTTTCTTCGGATTAAACCGTTTAGAAATCAACGAAGCAAAAGCAGGGGATTTAATCGCTGTATCTGGTATGGAAGATATCTTCGTTGGAGAAACAGTAACTCCAGTAGATACACATGAAAGCTTACCAGTGTTACACATTGACGAACCAACATTACAAATGACATTCTTGACAAACAACTCACCATTTGCGGGTCGTGAAGGGAAGTTTGTAACAGCACGTAAGATTGAAGAACGTCTAATGCGTGAATTACACACAGACGTATCTCTAAAAGTAGAACCAACTGATTCACCAGATGCATGGATCGTATCAGGACGTGGGGAATTACACTTATCAATTCTTATCGAAAACATGCGTCGTGAAGGATACGAACTACAAGTATCTCGTCCAGAAGTAATCATCAAAGAAATCGATGGCGTGAAATGTGAACCATTTGAACGTGTACAAATCGATACTCCTGAAGAATACATGGGTTCAATTATCGAATCATTAAGTAACCGTAAAGGTGAAATGCAAGATATGCAACACAATGATAACGGACAAGTTCGTATTGTCTTCTTAGTTCCAGCTCGTGGATTATTAGGATATACAACTGAATTCTTATCAATGACACGTGGTTACGGAATCATGAACCACACATTCGATCAATACTTACCATACATTCCAACAAGCATCGGCGGACGTCGTAATGGGGCACTTGTTTCAACAGATACAGGTAAATCAACAACATACGGAATTATGGGTGTTGAAGAACGTGGTGTGATCTTCACTGAGCCAGGTACTGAAATTTATGAAGGAATGATTGTTGGAGAACACTCTCGTGAAAATGACTTAGCGGTTAATATTACGAAAGCAAAACAACAAACAAATATTCGTTCAGCAACGAAAGACCAAACTTCAGTGATTAAGACTCCTAAGAAATTATCTCTTGAAGAGTCATTAGAATTCTTATCAGACGA
>JUUF01000217.1 GCA_001058355.1 Carnobacterium maltaromaticum | reverse complement strand
ACTTGACAGGGTGCACTTCAATCTAAATTATATGCTGCTATCGCATCATGGGCAGAAGATGATTTTAGATCAGTCAACGGACAAATCGAATACTTATTAACAGAATGTGTGAAACAACGTAAGAAAGATGGTAAATACGTCTCGGAAACGATTGACGAACCATTTGAAATCGATATTGAATAACAAAAAGGATGGACGAAATTCGTCCATCCTCTTTATTTTCTCTTCAAACTATCAGCAGTCGTTGATTTCATGTAGCTCCAAAAAGAAAATTAAATATAAGCACCATGATTACGAAGAATCGTGCGGATTTTATAATAACAGTAACGTGTTTCGCAAAAAAGACGAATTAAAGGGAGTTCGGAATTGATTCCGTACTCCCTTTTTGAGTTTTTTAGGCGAGAGACACTAGGCTCGAGCCGGTGCAACGTTACCGTTATTATAAATAAATCCGC
>JUUF01000216.1 GCA_001058355.1 Carnobacterium maltaromaticum | reverse complement strand
CTTGATATATCAAGGCTTTTTCTTTTTGTCTATTTTTCTGTTGTTTGATATTTTGAGGGGAAAAGTGTTCTTGGGGGCAATTTGGGGGCAAGCTTTTCACATATTTTGGATTGCATTATATACTTCATCTTTCATCTTCTTCGTGATATGTAAGTATATAGATTCAGTCACTTGACTATTCTCATGCCCAACTCGAGCTTGAATGGAATAGAGTGGCAATCCCATCTCCGCAAGCTTCGAGATATGCGTGTGTCTGAATATGTGAGTGGAGATGTTCTTGTCGATGCCCATGCGTTCTCTATGTGTCCGTAGGAACGCATTCACAGCTGTGATTGTTAGTGGGGTGTGTTTAGATGTCGTGAAGATGAAACCTCGATTTTTGCCTTCTATTTCTTCAATTTGAGCAAGAATCTCGATGCATCTATTTGGGAGTGAGACCGAACGGATCGATGCGGTCGTTTTTGGAGAAGTGCTCGCATAAACATCCTTGATTTTCAAATGGTGGTATTCTAGCGTTGAAGATACGTGTGCGACTGGTGGCTCTGATTCCAAGTCAATCTTGTCCCACGTAAGGGCAAGAGCTTCACCGGCTCGCATCCCTGTCATATACATCCATTCGAAAAACATCGCATATCTTAGATTGATTTTGCGAGTGTATTCAATCAAACGATTGTATTCGTCATCCTCTAAGAATTTATCGGGGTTCTTTTTGGATTCTGTTCGAGCTTTATATTCGATGATGCAAGCTTCAATTGGATTCGTCTCAATGTATCCATTTTTGACAGCGTATTGGAACAACTTATTCAAACGTGACTTATAAGTCGATGTTGTTTGATTCGCTAGATTCTTTTGATACAAAAGAAAATCAAAAAATCGATTCAAGTCTTGAGTTGTGATTGTAGTGATAATTCTCTTTGAATCAATGAATTCTTCAAACTCTTCATATTGTCTCTCTACGGACAAGAATGTGGTTCGCTTCACGTTCTTCTTATATATTTTCTTGTATTCCTCTATGACAGAATGAATCGTTCGACTATCTGTCACCACATTCCCAAGCTCTTTTTGAATGGCATTCGCAAGCATCTCTTGAGCTCTCTTCCTAGTCTCACGAGTCTTGTTGTTGAACGTAACGGATTTTCTACGCCATCTATTGAATCGTGGGTCATAGAACTTCTCACAATAGCGATAACCGATGCCATCCTTCCCGTGTCGTTCCTCTATATACATAATAAACCTCCTATAAAAGAACCTTTCCAATTACTGATACTTTCTCAGCATCCACAATCAAATCCTCATACTTTGGATTCTCAGATTTGAGAATAACATTCTTCCCATCACGATAGAGATACTTGCACGTAACTCCTTCATCTTCAACTCTCACAATAGCAACTTCGCCATCTTCGACAGTCGGTTGATATCTTAGATATACTTCAGAACCTTTCTTGATGAGCGGCTCCATTGAATCCCCTGTGATTTGAACCAATTCGTTTGCACCATTTGGAACAATTGAAGAGGGAAGCACACCCATCTCAGCATCCACATCATCCACATGAATCATGGATCCGGCAGCAGATTGACGACCACGGACAAGGTAAACAACCTTGTCTTCTTGGATTCCATTTTGCTCGTCCAATTGTCGTGAAGCGAAGTCGTATACTTTAGATTGACGTTTGGAGTCTAGTTTGTTGTAAATTATGGATAACTCTTTGGAAGTTCGCTTGTTGCTGCTCATATCAAATAAAACTTGTGGACTTATCCCAAAAGCTCGACAATATTTCAATATATCTTCTTCATCAATATCTCTTTTCCCTTTTTCGTGTTGTGAAATTGTATTTTGTTTAAAACCTGTTAATTTTCCGAGCTCGGATTGTGTCATTTTATGATTTAATCTCAATTTTTTAATTGATTCACCTAAAATGTTCATAAGGTAAAACCTCCATTTTTGTTGATTTGATAACATTATAAAAGTAAGAGATAAAAAATGCAAAAAAAATATCTCAAAAAGAGATAAAAAGTGTTGACAAATATCTCAACCTGAGATATATTGGTGTCACGAGGTTGATTTGAAACCTCAAATACATGAGAGGAGGTGAGTGGATGACCGACAAAAAAAGATTACAAAAGAAACACTTAAAACCAAAACTAGAGCTAAGAAAAGAACGATTAGGTCGAGAACTTACGACAGGTTACATGGCGAATCTAA
Source organism: Carnobacterium maltaromaticum (assembly GCA_001058355.1). Lineage (GTDB taxonomy): Bacteria > Bacillota > Bacilli > Lactobacillales > Aerococcaceae > Granulicatella. Next base: position 7,776 of record JUUF01000216.1, on the reverse strand, counting down.
TCGGTTTAGACCGTAGACAATACGAGAAGAAGGAGGCAGGAGAGTATCCATTTAAAGATTACGAGATGGACATCATAGCTCGTGAATTAGGTAAAAGTGTAGAAGATATTTTTTTTAGTTAAGAATATCTCAGTCTGAGATATAAGGAGGGAGCATGAATAAGAAGATAATTTCGAAAAAGGAATTCCAAGAAATGTATCCAAGATACAACACGGAATCCAAGTGGAAGACAATCGTGAACCGAATCAAAGCGAGCGAATATGCTGATGCTTATGTACGGATCTCACGAAACGATGTAAACATCAACATCGAATTGTTCGAAAGATTTCTCGAGCTTGAAGGAATCAATTGGGCGAATCGATACGGGACCAAGATGACAAGAACAGAATTTGAAAGGAGATTGGCATAGATGAGACGAAAGAGAAAAACAAGAGTGCGATTCATTCCATTAATGAGATGGATGCTTCAATGGTACATCCTATCGTTTGGACTCATTATCGCAATGATGAGCATCGTGCTCTTAGTTGGAAAGGCGGTCGAGCAGCACGAAACAAAAGTAAATTTGATTAGAAGTGGGCAATACGTGGAGCCCGATTTTCAAGACACTTGGGAAACAAAAAAAGCCGATGAAAACAATCATCGACCATAAAACCAACTAAATTATAAAAGAACACACATGAAAAAGCAAATTAAGGAGTAAAAACATGGAAGAAAAAATTGTATTTAAAAAGAAAGTTATATTGCCAATATCTCATAATGAACGATACCCAAGAATCAGAGTGGAAAGAGAAACTTATGAAGAAATTGTTAAATTATCACTCGTAACTGGACATACTCAAAATGACATCACTACCGAACTTCTTAATTTTGCGTTAAAGCATGTTGAAGTTAGTGATGAAATAGAAATTTTTGATAAAGGAGTTTAAAAATGACAGTTAAAATCAACAAACTAGAAATCGAGAATGTGAAGCGTGTGAAGGCGGTCACGATTGAGCCTACATCAAACGGACTCACAATTCTCGGTGGAAACAACAATCAAGGAAAAACAAGTGTCCTCGATGCCATTGCTTGGGCGTTGGGTGGCAATAAGTACAAACCAAGCAAACCAGCTCGTGACGGGTCCATGAATCCACCAACACTTCGAGTGGAATTGTCAAACGGACTAATCGTGGAACGCAAGGGCAAGAATTCAGATTTGAAAGTTACGGATCCAAGTGGACAAAAAGCAGGTCAACAACTTCTTGATTCATTCGTGGAAGAACTTGCTTTGGATTTACCAAAATTCATGCAATCAAATTCAAAAGAAAAAGCCAATACATTGCTTCAAATCATTGGCGTTGGTGATAAGCTCTACGAACTAGACCAAACGGAATCCCGATTGTATAGCGAGCGTAGAGCCATCGGACAAATCAAAGACCAAAAGAAAAAATATGCAGCGGAACAACCACAGTATCCAGATGCTCCAAATGAATTAGTAAGCATTTCGGACTTGATTCACGAGCAACAAGAGATTCTTGCACGAAATGGTGAGAATGCTCGTAAGAGACAGAATCGAGAAGAGATTCGTTCTCAATTGCATCAATCTGAAGAAAGATTAAAACAAATCAAGGAAGCACTTGCTGAAGAAGAATCTAAACACGAGAAATTGATGGGAGATTACATTATTGCAAACAAATCCATTGAAGACTTAGTGGATGAATCCACAGAAGAAATCGAAGCATCAATCTCAGACATTGAAGAAATCAACCGAAAGGTTCGAGCAAATCTCGACAAAGAGAAAGCTGAAGAAGATGCAAAAGAATACGAGAAACAATACAACAACTTGTCAGCAGAAATCGACAAGGTTCGAGATGAACGTAAGTCACTTCTCGACAATGCGGATTTACCACTTCAAGGACTATCAGTCGAAGATGGAGAACTCGTCTTCGAAGGGCAAAAATGGGACAACATGAGTGGCTCTCAACAATTGAGAGTATCGACCGCAATTGTTCGCAAATTAAAACCAGAATGTGGATTCGTACTCTTGGACAAGCTCGAACAAATGGACATTCCAACATTGACCGAATTCGGCAAGTGGTTAGAATCAGAAGGACTCCAAGCCATTGCGACTCGAGTGTCTAGTGGAGAGGAATGCCAAATCATCATCGAAGATGGATATGTAGTGTCTGATACAGTCACACCATTCCAAGATACAGAACCAACGAATAAATGGTCGTTTTAAGAAAGGAGTAAACAATGAATATTACAAGAGGTAAACAAGCACGAGCTCAACGTGTCGTGATTTACGGTACTGAGGGCATCGGGAAGTCAACATTCGCATCACAATTCCCGAATCCATTGTTCATCGACACAGAAGGCTCAACATCGAACATGGATGTAGCACGTATGGATAAGCCTACATCATGGACAATGCTTATGAATCAAATTGCATTCGTCAAAGCGAACCCAACAGTTTGTAACACATTAGTCATCGATACAATCGATTGGGCTGAAACATTAGCAATCGAGAGTGTATGTGCTCAACACGGAAAGAAAGGCATCGAAGACTTCGGATATGGCAATGGATACACGTATGTCAGAGAAGAATTTGGAAGATTCTTAAACAAGCTTCAAGAATTAGTAGACATTGGTATCAACGTGGTATTGACAGCCCACTCTCAACTTCGCAAGTTTGAACAGCCTGATGAAGATGGCGCTTATGATCGCTACGAATTAAAACTTGGTAAGAAGACGAGCTCGCAAACTGCCCCAGTTGTAAAAGAATGGTGCGACTTACTTTTATTCTGTAATTACAAAACTGTGGTAATGACATCAGAAACTAAGAAGAAAAAAGCACAGGGTGGTAAACGTGTCATGTACACTACACACCATCCAGCGTGGGATGCTAAGAATCGACACGGACTCCCAGATGAGCTGCCAATGGAATATGTTGCAATTGCTCATATTTTTGAATCAAGTAAACCTAAGGTTGTTGAGACGGTAGCTCCTCAAAACGTGGGCGTTGGAAAAGTAGTAAGCGAACCACAAGTTGACGAGCAAGTTCCCTCAGTTGATGAAGTTATCCCAACAGGAACGAGTGGAGCAGAAACTCAAGGAGATCCGTTCCCTATTAAAGAACCAATCAATATACCAGACTCTATTCCAAACAGTCTTAAAGATTTAATGCTTCAAAATTCAGTAACTACTGAAGAACTACAAGCGATGGCATTTAGTCGCAAACACTTCCCAAAAGATACGCCGATTGAAAACTTCCCATCAGATTATTGGGACTTCATCGTTGCTCATTGGGACGAATCAATGCAAGTAATCACTCAAAATAGAAATTTATTTAAATAAGAAAGAGGTAAACAATTATGACAGAATACAACAACAACTTTGAACGTGAATTTGGATGGGATGATGTTATCCAACAAGACCAAGAATTCGTACTTCTACCAGAAGGACTATACGAGTTTACAGTAACAGGATTTGAACGAGCACGACACACTCCAAGTGGAAACGGAAAGCTTCCAGCGTGCAACAAAGCAATCGTATCGGTTGAAGTGGTAGCTCCTCAAGGGAAAGTAACAATGAAACACAATCTATTCTTACACAGCTCAACTGAAGGTATGTTATCAGCGTTCTTCGGAGCAATCGGACAAAAGAAAAAAGGTAGTCCACTTCAAATGAATTGGAACACAATCACGGGAGCTCGTGGAGTGTGCAAAGTAGGTATTAGAACTTACAACGGGAACCAATACAACGAAATTAAATCAATGTATTATCCAGAAGATGTTAATCCAGATCATGTGTTGAATCGTACTCAACAACCAGTACAACAATTCCAACCAACTCAACAATCACAACAACCAACTCAACAATGGACAGGTGGAGCGTTCTAAAGGAGGGACATTGAATGGAATTACGAAAGTATCAAGAAGAGGCTCGTGAGTCCATTCAAAAAGAATGGGCAGAAGGTCGAAAAAAGACTCTTCTAGTTCTTCCAACAGGATGCGGAAAGACGATTGTATTTTCAAAAGTAATTGAGGACAGAGTGAGAATGGGCGAGAGAGTTCTCGTCCTCGCTCACCGTTCTGAGCTGCTAGACCAAGCGAGTGACAAGCTTCTCCAAGCGACAGGACTTCAAACATCGCTCGAGAAAGCAAGTTCCACAAGTCTTGGTTCATGGAATCGTGTGGTTGTAGGGTCCGTTCAAACCTTGCAGCAACCAAAGCGACTCGCAAACTTCGAGAAAGATCACTTCAATACAATTGTGGTGGATGAAGCTCATCATTGCATCTCAGATGGCTATCAACGTGTGCTCTCACACTTCGATAGTGCGAATGTGCTCGGTGTGACAGCTACTCCAGACAGAGGAGATATGCGTAATCTAGGGACATACTTCGACTCGCTAGCCTACGAATACACTCTGCCTAAAGCCATCAAAGAAGGCTATTTGAGCCCAATCAAAGCACTCACGATTCCGTTGAATCTCGACCTTTCAAGCGTATCGATGTCACAAGGTGACTTCAAAGCGAGTGATGTTGGGAATGCGTTGGATCCATACTTGGAACAAATTGCCGATGAAATGTTACAACATTGTAAAGATAAGAAGACGGTCGTATTTCTTCCGTTAGTGAATACATCCAAGAAGTTCAGAGACATCTTGAACTCGAAGGGATTCAAAGCTGCGGAAGTAAATGGAGAATCTAAAGACAGAGCTGAAATCTTAGAAGATTTTGAAAATGATAAATACAACGTACTATGCAATTCAATGCTTCTTACTGAAGGGTGGGATTGTCCATCGGTGGATTGCGTGGTCGTGTTAAGACCGACAAAGGTTCGCTCGCTTTATTCTCAAATGGTAGGACGTGGAACTCGATTGTTCCCAGGAAAGACACATCTCTTGCTCCTCGACTTCTTATGGCATACAGAAAAGCATGAATTGTGTCGTCCAGCTCATCTCATTGCGGAGAACGAGGAAGTTGCAAAAGCGATGGTTGAACGTACTGAGGAGAACACAGGAGCAGAGTTTGAGCTTCTTGAATTAGAAGAGGTCGCAAAAGAAGATGTGACCGCACAACGAGAAGAAGCACTTGCGAAACAACTCGCTGAGATGCGAAAGAGAAAACGCAAGCTTGTGGATCCGTTACAGTTCGAGATGTCGATTCATGCCGAAGACCTTACAAGCTACGTACCATCATTTGGATGGGAGATGAGTCCTCCTTCAGACAAGCAGCTCCAAACATTAGAACGACTCGGAATCATGCCCGATGAGATTGGCAATGCTGGGAAGGCTCAGAAGATTCTTGACCGATTATCCAAACGACAATCGGAAGGTTTAACAACACCAAAACAAATCAGATTATTAGAACGATATGGATTCAGAAATGTAGGGATGTGGCAATTTGAAACAGCCTCAAAACTCATCAATCGCATTGCTGCGAATGGGTGGAGAGTCCCTCACACAATCGATGTCCATAGTTACAAAGGAGAGTGATTGAGTGGAAGAAAGCAACTTACTTGAATTATTAGAATACATCGACCCCTCAATTCTCAACTATCAAGAATGGGTGAACGTGGGAATGGCTCTCAAACATGAAGGCTATTCGGCATCAGATTGGGAGTCTTGGTCGGCTCGAGATTCGGGACGATATCATCCTGGAGAGTGTTTCAAAAAATGGGACTCATTCCAAGGTACAGGCTCACCAGTCACAGGAGGAACAATCTTCCACATGGCTGTAGAACATGGATTTGAGCCTTCGAGACTACATGATGATGGCCGAGGTGCTCTCGAGTGGGATTCATCGATTCAATATGATAATGACTATAAATTTGTTGATAAAGCGTGGATTGATGGTAAGGAATTCCACGAACCAAAGAATTGGAATCCAGTTCAAGAAATCATTCGATACTTAGACACGTTATTCCAATCAGATGACATTGTGGCATATTCAACACAATCTTACGCTAAGACGAACGCTGAGACTGGAGAGGTTGAGAAGTATCTTCCACATCGTGGAAATTACGACAGGACCGCAGGAAAGCTCATAGACGAGCTTGAACGATGCAATGGCGACATTGGTTCAGTTTTAGGCGATTACAACGAGAAGGCAGGAGCATGGGTCCGATTTAATCCCATGGATGGGCAAGGGGTCAAGAACGATAATGTCGTAAGTTATCGTTACGCTCTTGTGGAATCGGACAACATGGATTTAGAAAAGCAGAACGCAATCATGCGAGAGCTTGAACTTCCAATTGCAACTCTTGTGTATAGCGGTGGCAAGTCCATTCACGCTATCGTTCGCATCGAAGCAGCAAACAAAGAAGAATACAAGAAACGTGTTGATTATTTATACAAGATTTGTAAGAAGAACGGTCTAAACGTTGACGAACAAAACAAGAATCCAAGTCGATTGAGTCGTCTCCCGGGATTCATTAGAGATGGCAAGAAACAATTCATCATTGACACCAACATCGGTCACAAGTCTTGGGACGATTGGTATCAATACATCGAAGATTTGAACGATGATTTGCCGGATCCTGAAGGATTGAGCGAGACTTGGGACGATATGCCCGAGCTTGCTCCAGAGCTCATCAAAGGCGTTCTTAGACAAGGTCACAAGATGTTGGTTGCGGGACCTTCGAAAGCTGGGAAGTCATTTGGGCTCATCAATATGTCGATTGCAATCGCTGAGGGCTCGAAGTGGTTTGGTTGGGAATGTACGCAAGGGAAGATTCTATATGTGAATCTCGAGCTTGATAGAGCCTCATGCTTGCACCGTTTCAAGGATGTATATGCAGCAATGGGCATCGAGCCTCGAAATGTATCTAATATCGATATATGGAACTTGCGTGGGAAGACAGTACCAATGGACAAGCTCGCACCTAAGCTCATCAGACGAGCCCACAAAAAAGGCTATATTGCGGTGATTATCGACCCAATATACAAAGTTCTAACAGGGGACGAAAATAGTGCGGATCAGATGGCTCACTTCACGAATCAGTTTGACAAGGTAGCGACTGAGCTAGGATGTTCAGTCATCTACTGTCACCACCACTCAAAAGGGGCACAAGGTGGCAAGAAATCAATGGACCGTGCAAGTGGCTCTGGTGTATTCGCTCGGGACCCCGATGCTCTTGTCGATTTAGTGGAATTAGAGCTCACGGATGAGATTATCCAACAACGATGCGACCAATTGGCTTGCGACATCTACAAGGATGCCATCAATCGCATGAATCGACCATATATGGAACAATACATCGGTTTAGACGATTTAAGAAGTCCATATCAAATGCGTAATCACTTCGAGAAAGCGGTCGTGAACATCCAAGATAGATGGCAAACGAACGAGCTCATCAATCGAGAAACAAGCAAGATTCAAACGATGTCAGCGTGGCGTGTGGATGGCACACTTCGAGAGTTTGCTAAGTTCAAACCAAGGAATGTTTGGTTCAGTTATCCACTTCATATCGTGGACGATACAGGAATCCTCGATGACATCGAGTTGGATGACTCCAAATCGAATCCTTGGTGGAAGAAAAACTTCGACAAGAAGATGACTCCAGAGCAACGCAAGGAGGAACGAAAAATTGCGTTCGACACAGCGTACTCAGCTCTGAATGATGGAATGAATCCTGTCACATCGAATGACCTTTGTGAATATATGGGCATATCTGAGAAGACTCTCAAGAGACGAATCAAGGAATTAGATGGGTATGAATTCGATGGCGAGAATGTCGTTCTCAAAAAGTAAAATCGGAAAAAAACCTATTTTTGGACAGGACAAACTCGAA
>JUUF01000215.1 GCA_001058355.1 Carnobacterium maltaromaticum | reverse complement strand
AGTAGCGGAATAATCTCTTCGCTAGGAACATTTTCCCAGACAGCTCTAAAAAAGAATGTAGTATTACTACATTCTTTTTTATGTCCTAATAGTTATTTTTTTAAATAGAGGCAGAACCGTAAAGTGTGTTTATCCGAATCTCCATCCAAGCTAGTCCAATAAATGAAGAGCTGATTGGCTCCTTCTTCTCCTGTTGAATAATGGTGAGGTGACGGAAGAAAATGGTAATTTTTGTGAAAACCCTTGTAAAATAAAAATATTAGAAGTATAATATAAGCATAATACAACAATTTGTTTGAAGGAGGTCTAACAATGATT
>JUUF01000214.1 GCA_001058355.1 Carnobacterium maltaromaticum | reverse complement strand
CGTTGTTGTTCCCCACCAGATAATTCATTTGGAAAATTGTTCATACGGTGTTTTAGGTTTACTAACTCTAAAACATCTTCTACACGGCGTTTAATTTCACGAGGCGATTTTTCAATAACCTCCATCGCATATGCCACGTTTTCGTATACAGTTTTATGTTGTAAGAGTTTAAAGTCTTGGAAGACAACCCCTACATAACGGCGTAAGTACGGAATTTGACGATCTTTAATTTTCATCAAATCATATTTACCTACACGAATTCTACCTTTAGTCGCTTTTTCTTCGCGATACATCATTTTAATGAAAGTTGATTTACCTGCACCAGAAGGCCCTACTACATAAACGAACTCTCCATCCTTAATTTGGATAGATAAATTATTAATAGCAGTGATGCCTTTATTATATTTCTTAGTTACATTCATCATTTCAATCATAAACTCACCAGCTTTCTAATCCTTCGATATTTTAATCCTCCCTATTATAGCACCCGAATATTACAACCCCTTCACATAAGATTACAGAAATATTAAATTAAGGATACGAGGAAAAGCGGTTAGAAACGGACCACTGGACCGGAGCGACGTAAAGAACGTGAAACGTTCTGCGG
>JUUF01000213.1 GCA_001058355.1 Carnobacterium maltaromaticum | reverse complement strand
CTAAGAGATTTTTTGCGTTTGCTTTCAATTAGCATTGAATGTCATTTTTACATGAACCAGTTTCAACATATTCTTTTAAGTTTTCAAAACTTGTTTCAACCATGTTTAATACTGCTTCATCAGTGTAACTACCCATATGAGGTGTTAATAATACACGTGGGTACATTTCAACTAATTTGCGGATAGCAGGATTTGCGATTTCTTGACCACGTAAGTCTTTGAAGAATACTTCGCTTTCTCCTTCTAATACATCTAAACCAACACCACGTAAGTGACAAGATTCTAAAGCTGCGATAATCGCATCGATATCTTGTAATTCACCACGAGCAGTGTTTACTAGGATAGCACCTGGTTTCATTTTACTGATGAATTCTTTAGTGATTACTTTTCCGTTTGCTGGAATGTATGGAGCGTGAATTGAAATCACGTCTGATTTAGCTAATAACTCATCTAAAGGTACTTGAGTACAGATGTGGTCAACGCCTTCTTTAGGGAAAGCATCGTAAGCTAATACGTTAGCGCCTAAACCTTTGAATAATGTTGCAGTTGTTAAACCGATACGTCCGATACCAACAACCCCAACAGTACAGTTACGGATTTCTTTAGCAAACATTTGAGTGTCTACAGTGAAATCTTGTTGGCTTGTTTTTGCTGCAGTGTAAGCAACGTTACGTAATAATGTCATTGCTAATGTTACAGCTAATTCACTAATTGCGTTTGGAGAATAGAAAGGAACGTAACCTAATTTCATTCCTAATGATTTTGCGTATTCAGCATCGATGTGGTTTACACCAACAGTACGAGTTAATACGTACTCTACTCCTAATTCTTTGTAGATATCTAAAGTTTCTTTGTTCGCCCAGCAGTTACCACGTAAGATAACAGCTTTGAAACCTTCTGCTTTGCGAGCAGTTTCTTCTGAATTTAAGTATTCTGGAATACATGTTAATTCGTATCCAAATTTTTTGTTTACTTGTTCGAAAATTGGTAATTCAACTTCACGAACACCATATGCTAAAACTTTCATTTTAAATCCTCCATTTTATATAAATTGAAAAGTAGACCGAAATTCGATCTACTTTTTTGGTTTATCCTACGCCTGGGAAAATAACAGATCCAACAACAATCCAGAAGACGATTGCGAATACTGCTAATACAGTTCCTAGTAATGAAGCATTACTTGCTAGTGCTGCTTCTTTATCGTATTTGATAGCGTAAGCCACTGCAACTGTTGCTGGTGGTGTAGCTAACATAATAAGAATACCTTTTGAAGCTTCAGGAGCCATTGGTAAGAATGGGCTAACTGCGAAGATCACTGCAACGAATACTGCAGGAACTAAGATTAATTTAACAACACTGTAGTACCAAACCATCTTATCTTTAACGGCTTCACCTAAAGAAATGTTTCCTAAAGTGATACCGATTGCTAACCATGCAAGTGGTGAGCTTAAGTCAGCTAAGTAAGTAATAGCTTTGAATAACCAAGGAGCTGTCTTATCGATACGTAAGAAAGCGTACATAACTTCTTTAGTTTCTTCACCAACTTTTACTTGTACAGCAACTTGTGGTAATGAAGCTTGGAAGATCCAGATTAATAATCCAGCAAATGTTGCAATAACGATGATGTTACCGAAAATCATTTTTAAGTTTTTCTTCTCGAATTTTAATCCGCTCATACGAATTAAACCGTAAGAGTATAAGAATACACGGTAAGCTAGATTAAAGATGTTCGCATATAAAGTACCAGTCGCTCCTAACAATCCGTTAATGATTGGAATGCCGAAGAAAGTTGTAGAACCGAAAGTTGTTAATACTGATAAAGTAGTTTTACGGTCACCTTTCTCCTTAATAAAGAATAATTCTCCTAAAAGAATTAAAATGACATAAGCGATAAAACCAAAAATAAATACGTTTAAACCAGTTGTGAATGTTTTGTCGTTAATGTCAACCATGAAGGCTTTGAACGCTAACGCAGGAATCGCAACTGAAAGTAAAACGTTAGATAAGACTTTACCACTGTTTGCATCAACAATATTTTTCTTACGGATGAAGTAACCCACTAAGATAATTGAAATTGTTGAGAAGATAGCAGACACAAATGTTGGTGCTGTTAAGATCTTAACGATATTTTCCATTGGATTGATATCCCCTTTTCTTTAAATTTATTTTGTGCATTTAAAATGCCATAAGATATGATACCACATTCTTTAAGAATTGTTTAACAATATCCCCTATTTTCAAAAAGTTTCATTTCGATTTTCATCAATTAAAAACGATTGGAAAACGTTATTTCCAAGAAACTTCCCTTGGTGAGTTAGAACGTACCCATCAGAAGTAGTTGTGAGCAATCCCTCTTCAATTAGTTCTTGAATAACTTCTCCGTAGATTTCATCCATAGAATTTCCAAATCTTTCCATAAATTCCTTCTTTGAAACACCTGAAAACTTTCTTAACCCTAAAAACATAAATTCCTCAATCAGTTGTTTTTTTGTTAACAAAGTCTCTGAAAAAATAGGCAATTTTTCATTTCTTAATGGAGTCAGATAATGTTGAATAGGTCCATTATTTTGATAACGAACTCCATTCAAATACCCATGAGCACCCGCACCAAACGCAAAGTACTCATCCGCCTTCCAGTAATGGAGATTATGTCTTGATTCATATCCAGGAAGTGCATAATTACTAATCTCATAATGATGACGACCGAAATCCTCCATCGTCTTCATCGCCAGTTCAAACATATCAGCCTCTTCATCCTGACTCGGCAAAGGAAGTTTCCCTTGTCTCATCAAATTATAGAAAACCGTCTTCTGTTCCAAAATAAGCGAGTAAATGGAATAGTGAGGTAAATCTAGTGCCATCGCCATTTTTAAACTCTCTTCGAAATCAGCAATAGTCTGTTTTGGAAGTCTAAAAATCAAGTCGATACTCATATTCTCAAATCCGACTTGTCTTGCATTCTCGATAGTACGAATTGCCGTTTCTTTTGTATGCTTACGACCAATGGCTTTCAGTAAATCGTTATTGAAGGTTTGGACTCCCATGCTGAGACGATTCACGCCGCCTTCCTTCATTACAGAAAGAAGTTCAGGTGTGCCATCATCTGGATTGAGTTCCATTGTAAACTCTGCCCCTTTTTGAAGCGGTAAATGTTGATGAATGCCATCTAACAAACGTTCCATTTGGTGTGGATTCAATGAAGACGGTGTCCCACCACCAACATATAATGTTTCCAGTGGTGCAATTTTATATTTTTGCCCAGTCAATTCCATTTCCTTGATAAGTAATTCAATATACTCATCGACTGGTTGTCCTTCAATAAAGACTTTATTAAAATCGCAGTAATAACAAATATGCGAACAAAAAGGGATATGAATATAGGCTGCTTTAGTAGACATTATTCATCTCCCTCCTTTCTAAAAAATGGTTCCTTCTTGAACCTTAATATCTTCATCGTTTAAATAATCACGGATTGTCTCAATCGCGATTTGTAAAGCTCTTGTGCTCTCTTCAAGCGGTAGAGACGGTTTATCCGTCGTTTGTTCTGGAATAAACGGAATATGCATAAATCCTGCTTTAAAAGGCTTATCGGCCTTTGTTGCAGCAAATAATGATTGATACATGATGTGATTACATACAAATGTCCCAGCGGAATTGGAAACTTCCGCCGAAATTCCTGCTTCACGGATTGCTTTTACAATTCGTTTGATTGGTAAAGTTGTAAAGTACGCAGCTTCACCTTCAGTTTGAATCGTTTCATCAATCGGTTGTTGACTAATATTGTCTGGAATTCTCGCATCATCGACATTTATCGCAATACGTTCCATTGTAATCCCAGGTCTTCCCCCTGCTTGACCAACGCTCAATACTGCGTCTGGTTTCACATCATTAATGACTTCATTTAAACGCTTTGCTGATTCCTTGAATACAGTCGGTAATTCTAAACGAATGAGTTCTACTCCTTCAATTTCTGGGAGAGCCTTCACACATTCAATCGATGGATTAATCGTTTCCCCTCCGAAAGGGTCAAATCCCGTCACAATAATTTTCATAATATCCCTCTATTTCGGTTTATTATTTCTTAACGCTTCAACCTTTAATGGATCTGGCGTGATATACGTATTTTGCTGACCTTCGTAGACTACAAAACCTGGTTTGGCACCGTTTGGTTTACGAATTTTTGAAACTTGAACATAATCCACTGGAACCGTTCCAGAAAGACGATATTTTGAGTAGTATGCAGCAAGCATCGCGCCTTCACCAATCGTTTCTTCCGCTGGATTACTAGATTCAATAATCACGTGGGATCCTGGAATGTTTTGCGCATGAAGCCATAAGTATTCCTTCTTCGCTTGTCGAAGTGTTAATTGGTCGTTTTGTAAGTTATTTCGTCCAACCAAGATTCGCGTGCCGTCTGTTGCATAAAACACATGTGGTTTCGCGCCACCTTGTTTCTTAATACCTTTTTTCAACGCAGAACGTTTTAAGTAGCCACTCTCAACAAGTTCTTCACGAATGGCTTCTAAGTTAAATACATCCGCTTCTTCGATTTGGTAAATAACACTCTCGAGGTAGTCCATTTCATTTTTCGTTGCTTCTTGTTGCTCATGAATATGCGTTACAGCATTTCTTAGTTTTTGATACTTTTTAAAATACGCTTGCGCATTTTGAGAAGCCGTTAATAATGGATTTAATGGAATCGTCACTTCTTTGTAGTCCTCGTAGAAGTTTTGAACCGTTACACTACTTGCACCTTTTTCAATTTGGTGTTGATACGTATTAATTAAATCACCGTAAACACGATAATGATCTGCATCTTCAGTTCTGGCTAAATCTTCATCGAGTTTTACCATCTTCTCACGGTTTTTACGAAGTTCTGATTTCAACATTTGCAATAAATGCCCTGCTAATTGCTGAATCTTCTCTTCTTGAATCTTCTGTACATAGTATGCACTTAGTAATTCAGATAGGGTCTCAAAGCTTTGGGATTCACCCGACTTACTTAAATATGGAAATGGTAAGAAGTACGTCTTCCCATCCTCTGCTTTTGTAAGTGTAGGCTGAATCGCTGTATTCCCTTCTTCGAGATAGTGATGTAAGGCTTCCGCTAAACTTTGGCCCTCTCTTTCGCTACGTTCAACAATCTCATGAGCAGATTGCTTACTAATCCCTTGAAAGACATTCATTAATGTTCTCTCACCTGGCTCTCCAATAAATGGATGAAGTAAGCTATCTAGTTCAAAGAGCGAATACTCAAAAGGATTTTTCTTCTGCGTTTGAGGGGGCATTACATAGGCAGCACCTGGTTGTAAGGTACGGTAACTATTCTGCCCAAGGGAAACACGTTTAACACAATCGATAATCGTGTTATCTTCTTGATTCACTAGGAATAAATTACTATGACGGCCCATCATCTCAATGGTGAAACGATATCCAGCCTTATCCCCAAGTTCATCACGTGTAGACACATCCAAATGTAAAATACGGTCATTTTCTACTTGGGTAAACGATTGAATAATAGACCCTTCTAAATACTTACGCAGAATCATACAAAAGTTAGGAGCAACTTCTGGATTCTCTGGTTTCTCAGAAATAAATTGTACACGAGCCATCATTGGGTGTGCCGAACACACAAGCAAGTAGTTCTTACGATTGGCACGAATGGTGAATTGTACATCGTATGGTAATGGTTGATGAATCTTTGTAATCCGTCCTCCAACTAATTGAGGCGCCACTTCGTCCATCATCCATTTGGTGAAAATACCATCAAATGTCATGAACTCACTCCTTTCCTTTTCTAGTTAAAAATTATAGCGCTGCTAAACGAGCGATTTCGATAATTACTTGTGTTGCCTTTTCCATTGATTCCACAGCAACATATTCATAGCGTCCATGCATGTTTTCGCCACCAGCAAAAATATTTGGAGTTGGTAATCCCATGAATGAAATCTTAGAACCATCTGTACCACCACGAATTGGTTTAATAATTGGTACGATGTCTAAGTTTTCTAACGCTTGTTTTGCCACATCTACACAACGGAAATCTTTTTCAATGATTTCAGCCATGTTGTAGTACTCGTCGTGTAAATCAACAGTAATACGGTCTGTATCTAATTCTTTATTCATACGAGTCGCAATGCGTAGCATCATGTCTTTTTTCGCATTAAATAATTCGCGGCTGTGATCACGTAAGATGTACACTAATTTAGCTTCTTCCACAACACCTTCAGCTGCTACTAAGTGGTAGAATCCTTCACGTCCTGTTGTGTGTTCAGGAACTTCGAACTCTGGAAGTGCGTTTTGGAACTTACGTGCTAATTCAAGTGCGCTCACCATTGTATCTTTCGCTGTACCAGGGTGAACATTTTTTCCTTGAATACGAACTGTAGCACGACAAGCGTTGAAGCTTTCGTATTCTAATTCACCAACGGGTCCACCGTCCATTGTATAAGCAAAATCACATGCAAATTGCTCTACGTCGAATAAATCAGCGCCACGTCCGATTTCTTCATCAGGACCAAACGCTACACGAATTTTTCCGTGTTTGATTTCTGGATGTTGTAATAAATATGCACCTGCTGTTACGATTTCTGTCACACCAGATTTGTCATCAGCACCTAGTAAAGTTTTCCCGTTTGTTGTGATTAATGTTTGTCCAACATAGTTCTTTAAGTTCGGGAAGTCTTTAGGATCTAATACGAATTTTCCTTCTTCGTCTAGGACGATTGCTTCACTATTATAGTTTTCGTGAATTTGCGGTTGAATATTTCTAGCTTCAAAGTCCGCTGTGTCCACGTGAGCAATGAAACCAATTGTTGGCACTTCATGGTCAACATTTGATGGGATTGTTGCTGTTAGGAAGCTGTTTTTAGGATTCAAATAGACTTCTTGGAATCCTAATTCATTTAATTCTTGTTCTAAGTCCTTTAAAAACGCTGTTTGAGAAGGCGTTGTTGGGACTGTTTGACTTGTTTCGTCAGATCTTGTTTCTTTCTTTACGTAACGGATAAAACGTTCTGTTAATTCTTTATGCATTTTCTTCACCTGCTTTATAAAATTCAAATGGATCTGTAAAAGTTTCACTTTCGATCACTGTCACATCCCATTTGTTTTCTTCTTTCCATTCATTAACCCATTTGGCTAATTGTTTACGACAAACCACTTCGATATGATGACCAGCATCTACTAAGAATAATGGAGTCTCTTGTATATCATGCGCTGTATGGTAGAAAATATCTCCTGTTACAAAGGCGTCTGCACCATTTCTAAGTGCATCCATGTAATAATTTCCACCTGATCCACCCATAACGGCAACTCTTGAAATAAGGCCATCTGGATGTACGCGAGAAGGAACATAGCGGAGTCCCTTAAGGTTAAATCGCTCAGTAACAAAATGGATAAATTCTTCCCCAGTCATTTCTTTTGGAAGATTTCCAACTCGACCAAATCCTAATGTTTTGCCTGTATTCTTCAATGAGAAAACGTCGATTGCTGGTTCTTCATATGGATGTGCACCTCTTAAGGAGCTTAAAACATCACTCAACACTTCTTCCGAGCAGACAACTTCTAATTTCACTTCCTCTACGAATTCTTGCTGATTCAATGAACCAATCGTAGGATTCGCGTCATCAACTGGTGTAAATTGTCCAATACCAGAGCTTTGGAATGCACAATCCTTATAGTTATCCCCGATTGATCCAGCACCTGCTTCAAACATCGCTTCTAAAACTTTATCCGTACTATTTTTTGGAACATAAGTAATAACTTTGACAGAAGGGATTGTTGTTGTAGGAGACATCACTGTTACATCAGATAATAGCAATTCATCTGCCAACCAATCATTCACTCCACCTTCTACTACATCAAGGTTAGTATGTGCTGCGTACACCGCAATATCATGCTTCAAAATTTGTTGGAACATTTTATTTTGCGGAACGGTTAAATCAAATAATGCTACCGGTCTAAAGATTGGCGGATGATGCGCTATAATTAAATCAACATTTTTAGCAATCGCTTCTTCAATGACACTTGGACGAATATCCAGCGTTGTCATAATCACTTTAACCTCTTGATTCCAATCTCCAAAATGAAGTCCAATTGGATCTTTTGGGACTGATAGACTCTTTGGCACGCGTTTTTCAAAACGACTTACCACATCTCTAACTGTTGGCACGATCAATCACTCCTTGCAATTCATTAAATGCTTTTTCAAACTGCTCAATTTTTTCAAGTTGAGGAGTCTTACTCTTTTGTAATTGTTCCAAAATTTCTTTGTTTTTACGGTTCATGCGATTCCACTTTGCAACCGATAATTCGGAAGGTTGCTGCAATAAAATTGGCCCGTATTTTAATTCAAGTTCTGTATACTCTACTCGTTCTTCCACTGGTTCTGCTACGATGATTTCATATAAACGATGGTTATCTTCAACGACCGTCTCATGAGTAATGCGGTACGAATACTTCATTAACCATTCACGCACAAAATGTTCTGCGACGTTTGGTTGAAGAATGAGTCGCTCTTGGCCGTTTAAATGACCGCCACTATATCCAGCTTCTAAGATGCGAGAAATCAGCTCTCCGCCCATCCCACAAATCGTAACAGCCGTAATTTCATCTTCTTTTGAAAGAATTTGCAATCCGTCCCCAAAGCGAACTTCGATGCGGTCTTCCATTCGATAATCACGAACTGTTTGCTTCGCTGATAAAAACGGTCCTTCAACTACTTCACCCGCAATCGCTGAAGGAATCTGATTATTTTGAATTAAATACACTGGTAAATACGCATGGTCACTACCAACATCGCATACCTTTGAACCGTTTGGAACAAAACTAGCAACACGAGTTAATCGTTCTCCTAATTCAATCATTTTATACCTCTACATTTTCTTTTCATTACGAAATAAATAACACTTTCACACCGATACTCTTCAAATAAGCTACGGTTTCAGGGTCAGCGGTATGGTCTGTAATTAAATGAGTAATCATATTACACTCCGCTGTATGAAAGTTTGAATCACGACCCACTTTAAACCCTTCCGTTACAATGATGCGGTGCCCTGTTGTACGTTCTAAAATCACACGGTTCACTGCCGTCTCTGGCAGTGCATACGTTGAAATTCCGTTTTTACTAATTCCTCCAACGCCCAAGAAACAAATGTCTGCGCGCGCTTTTGAGAATGAGTTAATCGCAAAATCCCCTACAAGAGATTTTTTCTGTTCGAAAATTTCTCCACCACTAATCACGATTGACGCTTTCGTAGTCGGCTTTTTGAAGATGGAACGACCATTATTCGTCAGAATCGTAACATTAGCATCTGCTAGAAAATTTAATAACAAAAAGGCAGTAGAGCCTGAGTTAATAAAGACCATATCATGATCTCTTACTAATCCCGCGGCTCTTCTTGCGATGTTTTTCTTCATGGAATTATATTGAATTTGATCCACGTTTTCTTTTTTAATTTTTCCAGCAAGATACCTTGCGCCTCCGTAGAAGCGCTCGATAACTCCTTGGTCTTCAAATTGCTGTAAATCTCTTCGAATGGTGATTTCAGAAACTTCTAACTCTTTCGATAAGTCTTCAACAGACATCTCATGGTTTTCTTGTAAAAGCTGAAGGATACGTTGTTGTCGTTTAAACACAACCCCTTTACTACTCTTCAAAGTTTCTTCCTCCTTTTAGAAATCCATTCAGGTCTTATTTAATTTTTAATGAAAGCTCATCTAATTGTTTCGCTGACACTTCACTTGGAGCTTGTGTCATTGGATCCACTGCTGAGCTGTTCTTAGGAAACGCAATGACTTCACGGATGTTGTCTTCACCTGCAAGTAACATTACTAAACGGTC
>JUUF01000212.1 GCA_001058355.1 Carnobacterium maltaromaticum | reverse complement strand
CGGTACAGCTATATTGGCTACTATGTGCTTATCCGAAAATAAAGCGTAGCTTTTTTCATATTTTTTTATTTCACCACAGTCTTAAAGTTGTTGTTGACTGTTGCTTCGATGACTGGATGTTTGCGCAAGTATTCCGCAATGAGCTCCGTCATGTCAATCTGCACCTCACGCACAATCTTCTCTGGCTTAAACATACTATAGTTTCCGCCACCAACTGCACGATATTGGTTTGTTACTACTTCTAATTCATCCGTATCTTGAACAGGTTTGCCATGGTACTCTAAGCGAGTCACACGGTCACCGAATGGTCTAGTGAAGTCTAATGTGTACTCGATTCCTTCGTACATATCGTAGTTATAGAATTGAGGTTTTGGTTCCACATATTTAGGATTGAAGACTGCTTGTCCGTTTTCGACGATGAAATAAGTCGCCACACGTTCAAGAGCTTTTCTTAAGTCTTCCCCGCTCACTTTTAGAACGGCTAATGTATTTGGATAAATGTAGTTCGTAATCACGTCACGCATACGGATTTCTGAGTTAAATCCACGACCGTCATTGTTGAATAACGCAGTCCCTGAGATGTCTGCACCACTAGCTTCCATTTGAACCTTATTAATAAATTCAATATATGGATGTTCGCTTAAACGCGCAGCATGTGGATCTTTAATGGTCATATCTCCAACAACTTTTCCTACTGGAGTATCTAACCAATCTTCCACTTCCGCTTGTAAATCGCTAAACATTTCTAATACGGCTGGGTCTGCTGGCACATCTTCTGTTGGGTGAAGTTTTGCTTCACTTGAAACGACTGTATACTTCCCGTCTACTTTTTCCACTTCTAAGCTAATTTCACCTACATATGCACCGCGGTATCCTGGTTGAATCACTGGCACGCCATTCACTTTTTGTGCAATCACACGGTGTTGGTGTCCTGTCACTAACGCATCGATTCCTTCTACTTGCGTCGCAATCGCATACCCTTCGTTTTCTCCTGTTAAAAGTTCCGTTGGGTCCCCGCATGAAAGGTCGCACTCGAATCCTCCGTGGTAAGTTACAACGACAACATCCGCCACTTTACGCATTTCTGGAACGTATTTCTTCGCTGTTTCTAACGCGCTCACGAATACTAAATCTTTCACCGTTGCAGGTTGTTCCCAATTTGGAATATAAGGCGTTGTAATTCCTAAAACTGCGATCTTCACGCCGTCTTTCTCGAACACTTTGTAAGGTTCGCCAAACGCTGGCTTTCCATCTTTAGTTAAAATATTTGAGCAAAGAATTGGATGGTTATAAGACGCAATCGCTTCTCTTAAGTATTCCAATCCATAGTTAAACTCATGATTTCCTAGAATTCCTAAGTCATAGTTTAAGTAGTTCAATACTTTTGTTAAATCAGATGCTACTTTTGAATCTTGTTTACGAACATAGTAGCTTAATGGTGACCCTTGAATGAAGTCTCCGTTTTCGATTTGAATCACAGGACCATTCGCTTCTTCTTTTAAGCGACGAATCACAGTCGCAGCCTTCGCCGTACTGAATCCTAAGTCCATATTTCTTTCTGTATAGTTTGTCGGTAACACGTACCCATGCATATCACTAGTTTCAATAATTTTAATTTCCATAATGCGCCTCACTTTCTACAAATTCACACACTATTGTACCATAAAAAAGCCCTATCACAAAGGTTTCTCTGTCTGCAGTATTTCAGCGATTTTATCAAATGTCTTCCCATTTCGAATCGTAATCGTCTTATAAAATGGTTGCTTCAAAATCTTCTTATGGTAAGTCGTTTTTTGATACTCTGCCTCATCGATTTTCGCCCAGAAGACTGCACATTTCCCGATATAGACTCTCTCATTATAAAACTCTGACTCTTCTACAAATCGGATAACCTCACTCACATCTGTTCCCCGTGAGAAAAACAAAATATCCTTTCTAGCAAACTCATCTTTCCACCATTCCGGAAGCCCCGCCATTTCTTCTAAGTATTCCTCTTTTGAAAGCAGCGCAAACGGAATCGAGAACTCATAATTCTCTTCTAATACCTTTTCAAGTTTCACAACGATTTTTCCCACACTCTCATCGCTTGCAAAAAATAAGTTCCCACTATTAATGTACGAATCCACATCACTGAACCCTTCACCTCTCAGCAATTCCTTCAATTCGCTCATCACGACTTTATTTTTGCCACCAACATTGACGCCTCTTAATAAAAGCACATACCGCATCCGATTCACCTCTCTTGTCGCCCCATTATAGCACACTCTCCTAAAAAGCAGACACTCCGTCCTTGCACCGGTCCGTCGTGAACGAGGAACACAATCTCAAGAACACCTCTCAACTTTCCTCAGCTTTGTTGTGTGGAAATCCCTTCAGGAGGCTTTTAGGTGTACGCCTTGTACATCCATTGCGACAGAAACAGCGGTTTTGTTGAAAGATTAGTGAGAATATCCATTGAATGCGAATTAGAGACACTTACGAATTCATTCGTTAGTGTCTCTTTGAGGCTTCAAAGACGAGAGACCCTAGGCTCGAGTCGGTGGCTCACTAATATTCTTTCAACAATTAAAACCGCATGTTTCTAAAGCAATCCACCACCACACCCCATACACCTAAAAGCCTCCCCCGAAGGGGCCTCCCAGCACCAACCCACTTTACAGCACCTAAACACATTCCAACACCGAAACACATCTTCCGCATCCCACACAAAAAGCCTGAGGAAAATTCCCCAGGCTTTCGTTGTGATTGTGTTGTGAATGAACTTATATGTGATTATTGATTCCACGCTGCATCAAATTGTGCTTTAGAATCTGTAACTAATTGATCTACATTTCCATTTTCAGTCTTGAAGATTTTTTCTAAAATCGTACGAACTTCTGAGTATGCAGGATCAGAGTTTTCAACTACAGGAATTGAGAATAAATTCTTAGTAGCATCTGCTAAGATTTTAGGAACTTTAGAACCTGAATTCTTGTATGCATCTTGTTCTAACACTGAAGCAATTGTTGGCATGTAACCAGTTTGTTGTGCCCAGTATAATTGAGATTCAGCTGAAGATAAGAATTTCAAGTATAAGAATGCTGCTGTACGTTGTTCTTCAGTTGTAGAACCTTCGAACATGTAAATATCAGTACCTTGTTGTAGGTCGTATTTTTCAGGACGAACAGCTACTCCGTATTCGAAACCAGCTTCTTTAGCACCTTTAGCTACGAATGATTCACCAGCTGTTGAACCAACATACATAGCTACTTTTTTGTTTTGGAATGGTGCTGATAAGTATTTATCTGAACCAGCAGTACGGAAGTATCCATCACGGATTCCGTCTGCATAGTATTTAACAACTTCTTTTGAAGCGTCACTTGCGAAGTCTAATTCTTTAGTGAAGTCAATGCCTTTGTTCTTCATACCAATTGCATAGTAGTTGTTTAATGAGTCGAAACCAGCACCAACAACTTCGTGGTTAGATTTTTCGTAAATTGTTTTAGCTGCTTCTTTTAATTCATCTAAAGTAGTTGGAACTTTAACACCGTATTGTTTCAATAAATCTGCATTGTAGAATAATACTTCTGTAGATTTGTTGAATGGAATACCGTATTGTACTCCTTTGATTTTAGCACCTTCCATTAATTCTGGACGGATTTCTTCACCTTTCTTGAATCCGATTGTTTCGTTTTCAATATATGGTTTGAAGTCTACCAATGCATCTTGCTCAGCAGCATTGTATAACCAGTTTGGATATGCTTGAGTGATTGTTGGTAAGTCTTTTGGTGAAGTTAAAGTTGCGTTAATTTTTGCTTGTAAATCTTTGTATTGAGATTGGTTTTGTAACTCTACTTTGATATTTGGGTTAGCTTTCATGAAGTCTTCTGTTAATTTTTGAAGAGCTTTTTCCTGCTGACCGTTCATAGCATGCCAGAAAGTGATTGTAGTTTCTGATTTAACCTCTGTTACGATGTCTTTTTTAGTTTCAGCTTGTTGTGAAGAGCCGTTGTTTGATGAGTTAGCTCCACACGCTGTTAACGCCACAACTGATGCTGTTGCTAGTGTCGCTTTTACTAAAGATTTGAATTTCATTTTTCTTCTCCTTTTGTTATATAGTTTTTACAACACAATTTTTTCGCCGCGGTACGGCAATATTCTGTCACCATACGGATTCACCAGAAGTTCTGGTTTTAACGTATGAATTGGAACCAAACATTTAGGCTCAATCATCGCAATAATGCGGTCTAAGTCGTCCGGTTTTGCGTGACCTGAGCAAGATAGGCGTACAAACTCAATGTGTTTTTCCGCCAATAAATCTAGAAACGGTTGATAGTTCGGATCAAAGTCCCCCAAAGGCTGCGCATCGCTGTGGATGTATAAGCTTCCCTCTTGCAAACGTTCGAAATGGTCGACTGCTTGCCATAGGTACTTCGAAGTATCCTCTAACAACGTTTGATATGAAATTTCTAAAGTAGGATCAAGTTCGTCGAGTTTTGGAGCCCCGTCTCTATAGTAGTAATGAGCATCCTTTTGGAATACTTCTTTAAGAAGTGCGGCCATCGTTGCTTCAAGAACAACGGTACGGCTTGTTCCTTCGACGATTTTTTCAAAACGACGCACATTCGCTGGATAGCCATTAAATGTGATTTGTCGATTTGGATTTTCTTGTTCGAGGCGAGCGATATGACGAATCACATCTTCCTCGTTTTCAGGTTTAATTTCGTCTTCAACCTCTTTACGGTCCCCGAAGCTAATCGATACACCTTCCATCATTAAGATGTCCGTATGTTTTGCCTTCTTACAAAACTCAATTGTATCTTCAGCGTTATGCCCGTGAAGTCGTAAGTCCCCTGTATACGTAATATGATGTCCAGGTGTTTTAATGATTAAAGCAGCAGCCCCATACGCATCATGGTCGACACGCACGATTTCTACTTCGATTTCTCCAACTTTAATCACATCGCCTGCATCTAACCCAATCATCTCTCTTGTAAATGTATCGTCTTCAAACGGCGATGGTAGTAAGAATACACCATTGCGGTTGAGCGAATTTACAATCATTTTTGTTTCCTTCAATGTATATAAAGGAATACTTGGGTCTAAATAATTCAACATTCTTGTATGATCCAAATGCGCATGTGAGATAAAGACCGCCGTATTGGCATAGTCTTTATCTTCATCCCCTTCGTATTTGTAAGGGATACGTGCATCGTACATATTTTTTAAATGTGGAATCACTTTATGATCTGTGAGTGTTTGCACCGATTCATCGGGCAATTCTAATTCTGGTAAAAACTCAGTCCCGAAGTCGAAGAAGATATGACTATCTTTGTAGGCCACTTCGATGACCGTTCCACCAATCGTTAAAATACCGCTATGAAAGGTAATCGATGTTTTATCCTTTGATACCATTCTTCGCAACCCCTCTAATAATTTCTTTTCTGAATACAAAGTAAATTAACAGAATTGGGATAACCGTTAGAGTTGCTGCGGCCATTTGTAAGTGAACATCACTTCCGGATTCTGTCGTGAAGGCAGAAAGTCCGTTGTTTAATAGACGGAATTCTTTCGTGTTTGTAACCAATAATGGCCATAGGAATGAATTCCAGCTTTGGATGAATGTTAAAATCCCTACTGTTACCAATGCTGGTTTACACATTGGCACTAAAATACGGCGGATGTATTCTAAATCACTCGCACCATCAATTTTAGCGGCTTTGTAGAATGTACTTGGGATTCCTTTTAAGTATCCGTTCAAGTAGTAAATATAGAAGATACTTGTTAAGAACGGAATGATTAACGCTAGATAAGTGTTTAATAACCCTAATTGAGCGATTGTTTGGTAGTTTGTAAAGATGATTGATTCGTAAGGAACCATTAATAGAGAAACTAAAATCATCATTACGATGTTTTTCCCTTTGAACTGTAAGCTTGTTACGGCAAAGGCTGCTAGTAATGAAGTAATTACTGTTGCCACTGTTGTAAATAGAGACACGAATAATGTGTTTCCGAAGTAACGTAGGAATGGCGCACGGCTAAATACTTCTAAGTAGTTACTAAATTTGAATTCGCTTGGGATGAATGACGGTGGAATACTTGTCGCTTCTGCGTATGTCATTAACCCGGTCAACACCATGTAAATGAATGGGAATACTGTAATCAACGCTAAGAAAATTAAAAGCGTGATTGAAAAACCGTTAAAAACTTTTTTCATCTTCTTATCCCTCCGCCTTTCTCAAGAATTTGTTTTGGAGGAATGTTGCAAAAAGAATGATTGCAAACAAGATTACAGTTGCTGCCATGGCAACCCCTGGTCTTCCTGCCACATGGAACTTGTCGTAAATATAGTACACAGCTGTTGTTGCTGAGTTTGCTGGACCAGCAGTTCCGCCAAATAATGCATACACTTGTGTATACACTTTGAATGCCCCGATTAAGTTAACCGTTGAAAGGAAGGCAATCGTTGGAACTAATTGCGGGAATGTAATACGCCAGAAGATTTCTCGGTCTGTCGCACCAAACATTTTCGCAATCTTGAAGTGCTCAGGATCAATATTACGTAATCCTGCTAAGAGGATGATGATATTGAACGCTAAACTTGTCCAAACCCCGAAGATAATCAGTGTTGGCATACTCATGTTTACGTTATCCAACCAGTTCACGGCTGGAATACCAATCAAGCCAAGGAAGAAGTTGATAATTCCGTAGTCCCCGTTGAAGAAGTAACGGAACACAATCCCGATAGCGATTGTACTTGTAACGTAAGGCATGAAGAAGATTGTTTCGAAGAAGCTTTTACGTTTAATCTTCTCGAAAATAATCCATGCAATGATTACTGAGATTAATAACGCTACTGGCACTACTGCGAATGCATACAGTGCTGTGTTGATTAACGCTTTATGGAATACAGGGTCCGCAATTACTTTTTGGTAGTTGTCTAAACCAGTGTATTGTAATTTTAATAGTGACCCTTTTTGGAAACTCATCCAGAACGAACGAAGTAATGGATAAATATTAAAGAGAAGAATCACTCCTAAAGATGGGAGAAGGAATAACCAAGCTTTAGGTTGGTTCTCTGGGTTATATTTTCTCATTAGTAAACACGCGCTCCATCTTTATCGAATAAGAAGATTTTGTGTTTTAGTAATTGGAATGAAAGTGTGTCTCCTTCTTCAATCTTATGTTCCACACTTACAATTGATTTCAAGAATTGTTCGCCTAATGGGAAGTGAAGAATACGTTCACGTCCGATTAATTCTACGCCGCTGATTGTTGTTGAGAATAGCCCTTGTTCACCTTCAGCTACTGGAACCACGTCTTCAGGACGCATTCCTAAGTAGTAGTGACCATCAGCTAATTCTTGACGTTTGCGGTCTTGTGATAATTCAGAAGTTGGTAAGTTGAATGCAGGGTGAGTAATCACGCCGTCTTTAATTTCCACTTCTGTAATGTTGATGATTGGGTTACCGATGAATTTCGCAACGAATAAGTTACTTGGTTCTAGGTATAAGTTTTGTGGGTCATCATGTTGTTGAATGTACCCTTCGTTTAAAAGAATGATTTTATCTGAGATTGATAAAGCTTCTTCTTGGTCGTGGGTTACGAAGATTGTTGTGATTCCTACTTCTTTTACAAGACGACGGATTTCTTCACGGATTTTCAAACGTAAACGAGCGTCCAAGTTACTTAATGGCTCATCTAGTAGAAGCACTTCAGGTTTTTGAACAAGCGCACGAGTGATGGCCACACGTTGTTGTTGCCC
>JUUF01000026.1 GCA_001058355.1 Carnobacterium maltaromaticum | reverse complement strand
TTATTGTTTAACATAACCGTGTTTTAGTAAATTCTCTACAGATTCACTATAGCTAACGGGTTTGCCGTCTTCAGAAGGAAATTGTTTTGGATTACGCTTATGCAATTCTTTCCAGTCAAGAATAGTATAATCGAATGTTGCTTTCTGAATGTATATGCCGTCTTTTTTCTCAACTGTTGAAGTGATTCCAGTAACACCTTGAAGAAGATCCTCTCGTTTTTTTAGAAATTTACCAACTTCTTCGTCGGATTTGCCTAATTCTTTAGGGTTATAAGTGTATACGGCTTCTTGTTTATAAACAATATCATCTTTAAAATAATAAGTTAAAGTAGATGAAGCACCTTTTTCTTCATACTTATAAGTTGCTTGGCCGTCTTTTGGCAGAGCTTCTGTTGCCTC
>JUUF01000211.1 GCA_001058355.1 Carnobacterium maltaromaticum | reverse complement strand
ATGGAGGTAATGTCGTTAAATTTTACGTGATAACTCATTTATCATCTTCCTTAAAATTCTAAAAGTAAATTTATGTTTGTAAAAAATTGTCGCTCTCAGTTGATATTATAGCATATTTAATTTTAAAAAAAGAGAGAATAAGAAGTTTGATGATATTAAAATAAGCAGTCAATGACTGCTTATAATTATGGATTATGATTTGCTTAGGAAGCGAACCTTCTTATTTTCTCTCCTGTGCGACATAGGCTTGAATCGCGTCGCAAGCGTATTGGCCAACGCCTTTGCCGTATTTATCCAGGTTCGTTCTGAACTCTTCGTTTTGCGCGTAGCCGAATCCGATGCTTGAGAAGACATCGATTGAGCAGTCGAAGGCATAAGCGCACATGTGTTGGTGGAGTTGTTTGGCTAAGTCCACGTTTTCGGCACTTGTTGCTGGTAGGCCTTTTTCGATATTATCCGCGAATGCGAAGAAGATTTTATTGAAGCCGTCCGCAACGATTTCTTCTTTGCCTTTTTGTTTGGCTTCGGCCTCGTTCATCACGGTTTCGCCGTATTTTTCAGTCGCGGCCTGTTTATATTTCTCGTTATCCTTGAAGGTGAACCCTTTGAATTTTTCTTCGGTTGTCATCGTCATTTTCCTTTCCGTAGACGCAATCGTCTTTTCTAATGTGTCAATTAATGTTAGAAGATGGTCTTTTTCTTTCTGCATTAAATTCAACTGATGTTTTAAGTGTGGCAACAGATCATCCTCGTCTTGCTTCATCAGGGACTTAATTTCTTTCAGCGAAAATCCCAAATATTTATAGTAGAGAATCGTCTGTAATTGGGAAAGTTCCTCGTCACTGTAATAGCGATATCCATTTTCCTGTTTTTTCGGGGAAAGCAATCCAATTTCGTCATAGTGATGTAAAGTGCGCACCGATACACCACTGATTTCACTTACTTGCTTGATTAAATACATAACCTCAACTCCTAACACTAGATAGTGTAACCTATTACGTTACGTCAGAGTCAACCCTTTTCTCTTTCTTTTTTTCTTTTTCTTACTATACGAAACGAAGAAGATGACTACACCACCGTCGCAAGGAGCACATCCCGCCTTCCCGGCACAAGTCTTCATCCTCGTCCATTTAGAAGCTCAAAAAATACGATTACGGAAGTTTGCGTATTTTAAATGAGCACCCCATCTAAATGGTCGATCTCATGTTGGATGACTTGCGCCGTGAAGTCGGTGAACGTTCCCGTGTGCTTCTTGCCGCTCGGGTCGGTGTAGGCTACTTCAATCGTTTGATAGCGCGTCGTCTTCTTCGTGCCCGTATGGCTCAGACATCCTTCTTCCGTTTCATAGGGCCCCTGCTTTTTCGTAATACGCGGGTTCAGCATCACCAAATCCATCGGTCCAATCGCTACAATAATAATGTTTTTCTTCACACCAATCATATTCGCCGCCATTCCTACACAGCGGTCGCGGTTGGCACGAAGCGTATCTTGTAAGTCGAGGACCACTTGCGCGTCTATTTTCGGATCGGCAGCAGTTGATTTTTGGCTTAGGAAGAGTGGGTCTTTCATAATTGTCTTTTGCATGAGTTTTCTCCTTTATAATGACATTCTGAAAAAGATTTTTGCGATTTCTTCAGGGCTTTCCACGCCACCTTTTTGAATCCAGTGGAAGAAAATCGCACTGTTGCTATAGATAAACACTTCTTGCGCGTAATCTTCTGGCAGCGGGTAGACCATCGCGATGTTTTCCTTAATCGGTCCAATTTGCTTGGTTAATTCGAATAGGAAGTCATGAACGAGTTTCGATGTGTAGTTGAATCGGTTCAAGGTCATTGCGCGAATAAAGTCGAAGTCTTCTTTTAGATACTCGAAGATTTTCACGATTCCTGGACAGGCCTCTTCTTTATTTTTTGGATTGCCTTCTTTTAATAGGAGTAAGATATTTTGTAAAATCTCATCGATAAGCTGGTCCATCATATCGAATTTATCGACGTAATGGAGATAGAAGGTTCCGCGATTCACGCCTGCTTCTCTGGCGATATCGCTCACACTAATAGCTTCGAAATCTTTTTTCTCCAGCAGTCTAGTGAGTGCTTCTTTTAAATCGCTTTTCGTTGTGGTTTTCCGTTTTTGTGTCGTCATTGTTTAAACTCTTTTCTTAATTCAACACATTGTTGATTATTGTGTATTGTTTTTTGATTAATTCCATTATATAGTATTTAACGAACATAATCAACACGTTGTTCATTTAACGAT
Source organism: Carnobacterium maltaromaticum (assembly GCA_001058355.1). Lineage (GTDB taxonomy): Bacteria > Bacillota > Bacilli > Lactobacillales > Aerococcaceae > Granulicatella. The sequence goes on along the minus strand of JUUF01000211.1, from coordinate 463 downwards.
GTTTGTAGAAATGAGGGATAGACATGGCTTATATTGAAATGAAGAATAGCTATAAACGTTATCAAGTCGGCGATACAGAGATTGTCGCGAATAATGATGTGAATTTTGAAATTGAAAAAGGAGAGTTAGTCATTATTTTAGGGGCCAGTGGTGCAGGAAAATCAACGGTTCTGAATATTTTAGGAGGCATGGACACCAATGACGACGGGCATGTGTTTGTCGATGGCGTGGACATTTCCGCTTTTGATGAAAAACAACTCACTTACTATAGAAGAGATGATGTTGGCTTCGTCTTCCAATTTTATAATCTAGTACCGAATTTAACGGCGAAGGAAAATGTAGAATTGGCGGCTGAGATTGTAAAAGACGCCCAAGATGCAGAGGAAGCCTTGAAGGCGGTCGGTCTTGGACATCGTATGAATAATTTCCCTTCTCAATTATCGGGTGGGGAACAACAACGGGT
>JUUF01000210.1 GCA_001058355.1 Carnobacterium maltaromaticum | reverse complement strand
TTGTTCCAAGTCCCTTGCGTTACTCCGGTCCAGTGGTTCAGTCCTGAGCGTTCGCCCTCGTATCCTGGTGTAGGCATTAAATTTTGGTGGTTTGGGTATCCATGCTATGATGTATCTATCGCATAGGCGATGGATTATACCAGTAAAGGAGAATTGTTATGAAAAAATCAACCAAATTATTAATGACAACACTACTTGTTTCTTTAGGTTTGGCTGCATGTGGTGGCAATTCAACATCGACATCGACATCAGGTAATCAACAAAGTTTAACAATTACAACATTCGGAGAGTTAGCAACATTAGATAGCGCGGACTACGATGATGTTCCGAGCTCAGATATGTTAGGGCAAATTTTTGAAGGATTATATCGTGTCACTAAAGACAATAAAGTTGAATTAGGAATGGCAGCAGAAGAGCCAACTGTGAGTGCGGACGGCCTTGTATATACGTTTAAATTACGTGATGCAAAATGGTCTGACGGAACTCCTGTAACAGCAGGCGACTTCGTGTACACTTACCGTAAATTAGTAGACCCTAAAGAAGGACACGTGGCGCAATCGGCTGATGTGTTCAAAAACGCGAAGAAAATTCGTTCAGGCGAATTATCGACAGAAGAATTAGGGGTTAAAGCGATTGATGATAAAACATTAGAAATCACGCTTGAAAATCCTGCTCCATATTTACCAAAATTATTAACAGGGTCACGTTTCTTACCACAATCTGAAAAAGTGGCGAAAGAAAAAGGCGAAGGATACGGTTCTTCAGCAGATTCAATCGTGACAAACGGACCGTTCAAATTAGAAGGATGGACAGGTTCTGAACTTTCTTGGAAACTTGTGAAGAACGACGGTTACTGGGATGCAGCAAACGTTCAATTACAAAACGTTACTGTGAATGTATCGAAAGAAGTAGTGACTTCTGTTCAATTATTTGACGGAAAACAAGTCCAATACACAACAATCAGCGAACAATTCGTCGATCAATATAAAACGCAACCAACGTATCACGCTATTCCAAAAGCAACAATGGGGTACATGAATTTCAACGTAGAACGCAAAATCACAGGAAACAAACACTTCCGTCGTGCGATTGCGATGGCTTACGATAAAGCGGCTCTTGTAAACAACGTGTTAAAAGACGGCTCAATCGTTTCAAATGGTCTTGTTCCAAAGGGATTTGCTGAAAACCCAGAAACGGGGAAAGATTATGTGGAAGACCGTGGCGACTTACTCACCTACAATGTCGAAGAAGCGCAAAAAGAATTAGCACTTGCTAAACAAGAATTAGGGATGGACACAATCGAAGTGACCTTATTAACGTCAGATGCAGGTAGTGCGAAAGTGGTTGGCGAATATTTACAAGCGCAAATCCAAAAGAACTTACCAGGCGTGACATTGAACATTAAATCAGTGCCATTGAAAAACCGTCTTGAATTACAACGTGCAGATGATTTCGACTTCTTCTTCGGAACATGGGCACCTGACTATCAAGATCCAGTAAACTTCTTAGAACAATACGTAACAGGTGGAGGAATCAACTTCGGGAACTACTCAAGCGAAGCCTACGATAAAGCCGTTGCTGAAGTGAAAACAACATACGCAACGAAGCCAGCAGAACGTTACAAACAAATGATTGCGGCTGAAAAAATCGTGATGGATGATGTGGCTATCGCTCCAATCTACCAAGCAAGCCAAAGCTACTTACTTGCTGAAAACGTAGACGGATTCGAAGTACTTCCATTCGGACGTACAATCAACCTCCGTCAAGCCTCTGTAAAATAATCATAGAAGCAAAAATAAGAGACTCGAAATTTCGAG
>JUUF01000209.1 GCA_001058355.1 Carnobacterium maltaromaticum | reverse complement strand
GAATGCTATCCCCCATTACTACCATTATAAAATCCGCTAGATTCTTCGGAATCAGCGTCAATAAAATGAAATAGCATTTTCAAAATAAAAAACGGGAGGAGGCGGGTGGGTTTGCTTCTCGTGGTGCGGTTGAGAAATGGGACACTTTATAAAAGCTTTTGTCAGGGAGGGGACGAAAAAAGCGAGGGACGTTGGTGCGTCTCTCGCTTTACTTTACATTTATTATTCTGCTTTTAGGGCATCGACAACTGCTAGTAAGCCTGTGCCGTTGCTTGATTTGATAAGGACTTGGTCGCCTTCTTTGAGTTCGGCTTTCAAGTCAGCAATCAAGGCTTCTTTATCCATGTAATGGTGAAGCGCTGCTGATTCGAACTGGCCTTTCAACGCATCATACAGTGCTTCCATTTCTTCGCCGTACAAGTACACTAGTGCGACTTCGCTTGGAGAAATGACTTCTGAGATGCTGGCGTGCAATTCTTTCGAATGTTCACCGAGCTCTCGGATGTCCCCAAGAACGAGAACGCGACGGCCTGCTGCTTCAACAGAAACGAATGACTTAATCACCGACTTCATCGCAATTGGGCTAGCGTTGTAAGCATCATTCAAGATAGCTACTCCGTTTTGGCCTTTCACCCATTGTGTGCGGTTCTTCGTCAATTCGAAGTTCGCTAAGGCGGACACGATATCTGATAGTGGCACATCCAATGTGCGTGCAATTTCAATGGCTAAAAGCGCGTTTGAAACATTGTACGCTCCAAGGACTGGTAAAGTGACCGCCACAGTTTCCGTTGGAGTCACTAATTCAAACGCTGTGTGGTCTGAATACAGTTCGATATTTTTAGCTGAAAGTTCCTTGCTTCCTTCGCCGACTGTAACGATTTTGAAGGTTACTGGTTTTTCAGCTTGTGCAATCCCTGCTGTAATTAAGTCTTCATGCGCTGGATAAATAAAGGTTCCATTTTCTTGTAGTCCAGAAAGGATTTCAAGTTTGGCTTTGGCAATGCCTTCCTTGCTTCCCAATTGTTCCATATGCGACTCACCGATAAGCGTAATCGCAACGACTTCTGGGCGTGCTAATTTTGATAAGAATTCGATTTCGTGGAATTCGCTCATTCCCATCTCTAAGACAAGTGCTTCAGTTGATTCGGGCATATCTAAAATCGTTTGTGGTAAGCCGATATCGTTATTGAAGTTTCCTTGTGTTTTGTAGACACGGTAGCGTGCGCCAAGAGCGGCTGCTGTCATATCTTTTGTTGTTGTTTTTCCAGAACTTCCTGTAATTCCGACAACGCGTGGAGAAACTTTTTCTAAGTACCATTTCGCTAATTTTTGAAAAGCTTGAAGTGGGTCGTCCACCCAAATTGCACAAATACCATCTGGTGGCGTTACATCCTGTTTGCCCCACAACACGGCTGTTGCGCCGGCTTGAATCGCTTGTTCAATATAATCATGTCCGTCTGTTTGCCCTTGAAGTGGCACGAAAAGGCTGTTTGGTCCTAATTTTCGTGTATCGAAGGCTACAGATTCGATGACTTCAAATCGATGTGCTGACTGATAATCAATCGCTTCGACGGCTTTTGTAATTTCAGCAACTGTTCCAATACTCATCTTTCTACCCCTTATCTCGCGTGACGATCGTTATAGCGTTTCAACGCTAATTGAATGAGTTCTTCGACTAAATCTTTATAGGAAATGCCCATTGCTTCCCAAAGTTTTGGATACATACTAAATTGTGTGAACCCTGGCATTGTATTCACTTCGTTGATAAACACTTCGTTAGCTTCTGTTAAGAAGAAATCACAACGTGTTAAGCCGCTACCGTCAATGGCACGAAATGCTGTTACAGCATATTCACGAATTTTTGCAGAGACTTCTTCTGGAATCGCTGCTGGGATTTGAAGTGTTGTGGTGTTGTTAATGTATTTTTCGTTGTAATCGTAGAAGCCTGTTTGTTTCACGACTTCCCCAACCACAGATGTGTTCACTTCGTCGTTTCCAAGAACCGCAACTTCCACTTCGCGTGCGTCGATTCCTTGTTCTACGACGATACGACGGTCATATTTCAACGCTTCTTCGATGGCTGCTGTTAATTCATCGCGGTTTGTCGCTTTAGAAATCCCAACACTTGAACCCATATTCGCTGGTTTCACGAATACTGGATAGCGTAATGTTCCTTCCACACGTGTGAAGATGGCTTCTGGTGATTTTTCGAAATCAGCTTTCACAAAAGGTACGAATGGCACTTGTGGAATACCTGCTTGTTGGAATAAATGCTTGCTGGCAATTTTGTCCATTCCGTTTGCGCTGGCTAATACGCCACACCCAACATATGGTAAGTCTAGGATTTCGAATAAACCTTGAATCGTTCCATCTTCCCCGTTTGGTCCGTGTAAGATTGGGAATACTACTGTATCTGGTCCAGCGATATCACATGGTTGGATGCGAACTCCTGTTGATGTTTCGCCTTCTGTTGTTGCAAAATGCGCTACAGACCCTTCTGTTAAACGAAGCGCTTGGTCAAAGGCTACAGGAGCTTTTAATGCTTCTCCTTTTAACCATGTTCCTTCTTTTGTAATGTACACTGGTTGCACATCGTAATACTCGAAATAAATTTCTTTAATAATTGAACCGGCTGTTAAGATTGAAATATCGTGCTCTGCACTCTTTCCGCCGTAAATCACTACAATTTTCATATGAATCCTCCAAACTATTCGCGTGCTGCGAACCGCCTCAATTAGGCTCTTCGAACGTTATTTTGAAAATAACCTTGCACTTTTCAGTATAACAAAACGGCCCAACGGTTACAAGTTACGGCCAACGCGCAAAAAAGCACCTCTCACATTCGCTGTGAAAAGTGCTTTAGATGGCGTCATTCATTGGAAGTTTTGCTGAAATCTTCCAGTTTTGATACGTTTCGCTATAAGAGAGTTGTCCGATGCGGACGTTTTGTGTCACTTCTTTATCGGCATAATGATAACGATCTTCTGTTAAGAAGATTGGCACTTCGTAACTGTCTTCTTTCTTTGTGACTTTATCAAAAGCCAAGCTAATTCCTTCACGATACAATGGCATCATCTCTTTGAGCGCTTCGATGGAAATCGCTGAAGCCACTTTGTCTCCGCCAAAGAATAAGAACTTCGGTGTCTCGTTCAAGATATCTGTCATCTCGATTTGGACTTGCGCCGATAAGATTGGCAAGAACTGCTCAATTTTACGGTAGTACACTTTCGAGTAGCCATTTTCAAGTGACAAGTAAATAAAGTTATTTTGTAATTTATAGAAGAACGGCGAATGCAAGTGCGTCTTCGCATGCGAAATATACAGTAAGTCTGCAATTTCTTGCGGCGTTAATTGATGAACGAAATCAATCGAATCAAAGTCCACCCAGTTCGATGGCGCCTCTTTGCCTTCTTCCACCCCTTGGAGATACGCTAACACATTTTTACGCCCCTTCACCCACATGAAGCCAGTATACGGATCGTGTGTAGCAAGGCTGGACTTCCCGTTTAAGAGAAGAAGGTTTTGCGGAATCTCAGACTGTGGTAAGGCAGACAAACGAAACGCAATCGACTTTGTTAGTACATGGTTCGATACGCTATCGTAATGGATATACAATTGTTTAGCCACAGTCTCACCTCCATAGAGTTTATCATGTTCCATTATATAGGATTTCTTTCTACTAAAACATATATATTAGATTACATTTTTACGTGTGAACCGTTTTCTTTTGTAACAATTTAGCAACATTCTAATCTAGTTCTCAGAAAACAAAAAAGACTGAGGAAAGCCTCAGTCTCAGGTTACATTTTTTCTAATCGTTTAATACGATTGGCCGTTGATGGGTGCGTTGAGAAGAGCGAATCTCCTTCTTCCCCAAACGGATTTGAGATATATAACGCCGCACTCTTCTTGTCGGCTTCCGTCATTGGCGGAGCTTCTGAAATCTTTTGAAGCGCAGAGATGAGTCCGTATGGATTTCGTGTGAATTCCACCGCTGACGCATCTGCTAAATACTCACGATTTCGTGACAAGGCCAACTGTAGGATGGTCGACATAAATGGTCCAAGAATCATCGCGATTAAACCGATGACCATGAAGATGGCATTTGCGCCACCACCGTTATCATCATCATCTCGGTCTCTACTACCGCCACCCCAGAACATCATGCGACTTCCGAATTGGACGAGCATGGCAATCACGGCACCAAGCGCAATCGCGATCGTTTGAAGGCGAACGTCATAGTTACGAATGTGTCCAAACTCGTGGGCAATTACCCCTTCAAGTTCTTCACGATTCAACCGTTCTAACAATCCTGTTGTGACCGCCACGGCAGCTTTTTCTGGAGAACTTCCTGTCGCAAACGCGTTTGGAGATTCGTCCTCGATAATGAAGATACGTGGCATTGGCACTTTTGCGATCATCGCCATATCAGTGACGATATTCCAAATCATCGGTGCTTGATTTTTATCTGTAATTTCTTTGGCATGGTTTAATTGCATCACTACATTAGTCGCATTTGCAATCATCATCATTGAATACAACCCGCCGGCAACAAGGGCGATAATAACCCCAGCGACGACACTGCGTAAAGCATAATATCCAATTCCGATTCCCACTGCAATGAAGAGCGCCATGTACAACGCAATCACGACCAGCGTTTTGCGTTTGTTGGAAGCAATTTGTTGGTATAACATCCTAGCACTCCCTCCCTACTAATGAACTGTCAATTAGAATTTCACTTCAGGAACTTTACGAGCTTCAACTGGAGTTTCTAACATTTCTTCTTTAGTGAATCCACCAAAACCAGCAATAATGTTTGTTGGAATTGATTGAATAGAGATGTTATATCTCGCAACACTTGAATTGTATAATTGACGAGCGTAAGAGATTTTGTTCTCTGTGTTTGTCAATTCTTCTTGTAAGTTTAAGAAGCTGTCATTCGCTTTTAAATCAGGATAGCTTTCAGCTAAAGCGAAAATAGTTTTTAAAGCACCTGATAATTGGTTAGATGCTTCCATTTTTTCTTGTGGTGAAACATCGCTACCCATGTTTGCAATTTGGTTTCTCATCGCAATTACTTGAGTTAATGTTTCTTGTTCGTGTTTTGCGTAACCTTTTACTGTTTCAACAAGGTTTGGAACTAAGTCATTACGACGTTGTAATTGAACATCGATTTGCGCCCAAGCTTCTTGAACCCAGTTTTTTTGTTGTACAAGTCCGTTGTATGCAAACATTGCCCATAGAACAATTACTGCTAAGACTCCTAATACAATCCATACTACTGTCATTTTGTGACACTCTCCTTTAGTTTTAATACTCTCATTGTACCATATTTTCCTAAATGTGTGTAAAATAGTAGGTAAAGATAGAGTAGCAAAACGTAAATTTTTCTGCATCCATCCTAAGACGGATTTTGCAGTAGAAAGGAGACCCATGATTCAGCAACAGTTATTCTCGCCGATTCCACAGACGATAGAGACTTTCCCTCGTTTTCCATTGCCACAAAGCTATGTGGATTTCCTTGTGCAAAATGGTGCCGGATTCTTCATGAACACGAAAATCACAACGGTGGAACCAACGCGCTTTGGCCTCGACTACGCCCTCTGTAATGGACTGAGTGGCTACTCAGAAGATCCGTATTTCCCAAGCATTCTGGATGCTGCATGGTCTCCAGAAGTGACAGGTTTGCCCGAGTACTTTGTAGTCTTTTTCCAAGACGGACCTGTCTATTACGCCTTCGATTATCAAAACGGCGTTCCCCAGGAACCAAGCATCCGTCTGATTGACGTTGAAATGGATCAATGGCTCGAAGTGGCAAACTCTTTCGACGATTTCCTCTCTCAGCTGGAAGTAACTACCGAAGACATTACGTATGATATGAAAGACTGGATTTCCATCCATACCTTATTACAACAAATCGGGCAGGAAAATCCCGATACATTGGAGGGACTCCTTGAAATCTTGCAAGACACGCACCCACAACTCCTCTTGCAGGTAATGGCCTATACCCTAGAACATACAGAGTCTGACGCTGTCCGTTCCATGTTTAAAGAACGCTTCGCCTTTATCGAGGACTTCCTCAGCGCAGAATTCTCTTCTTATCCAGAATACGCGCACTGCCGCACTTTATTATCATAAGCACAACAATAAGACCAACGCGCCTGTTGGTCTTATTTTCTTTCTCTATTCCACTCTTTTTTTTATAAGTATCTCCAAAAAAACTGTTCAAAACGGAGAACCCAGAGAATTAGCACTTTCTCCTACTATCTCTATTCCATCCTCTTTTTTTATAAGTATCACTCAAAAAAATGTTCAAAACGGAGAACACGAAGGATTTTATAGTAGCAGTAATGGGGAAT
>JUUF01000025.1 GCA_001058355.1 Carnobacterium maltaromaticum | reverse complement strand
GTATCATAAATGATACAAAAGAAGGTGTAACAAAAGTGTTACGTCACATTTTTGTTACATCGCAAATTTTAGACAAGAAAACAGCACCAAGGACCATTAAAGATTGTCTCTGGTGCTGTTTTGGTGTTTGAATTTATTGTTTAACGAAGCCGGTTTTTAGTAATTTAGCTGCAGTTTCACTAAATTTCAATGGTTTCGGCTTTTTTGCGGGATAGCGATCTGGAGCGCGTTTATATAACTCTCTCCAGTCAATCGTTTGGTAATCAATTGTTACTGTTTGAATGTATTTTCCATCTTTGTTCTCAACGGTAGTCTTTATTCCAGTCACACCTTCAAAAAAAGCTTGATCTTTGTTCAGAAATTGAACAACCTCTTCGTCAGACTTACCTAATCCTTTAGGGTCATAAGTGTAGATTCCAATTAGCTTATAGATGATGTCATCCTTGAAGAAGTATTGGAGTATTGTTGTTTTGCCTATCTCTTCAAGTTTATATGTAGCCTCACCATCTTTAGGCAGAGCTTCTGTTGCCTC
>JUUF01000208.1 GCA_001058355.1 Carnobacterium maltaromaticum | reverse complement strand
TCGTCTGATAAGAATTCTAAAATGCGAGGTGCATTTTTAACAATCTCAATATCACGTTTGTCTTTACTATCTAATACACGTAATGGATTTTTGTGTAGACGATTTTTAGAATCTTCACTTAATTCATCTGCAAATGGTTCTAGGTAACTAATTAACGCTTCACGGTATTTAATACGGTCAGCTGTTTTCCCAAGTGAATTAATCACTAAGCGCATATTCGATAATCCGAGTTCTTTTAATAAATCCCAAGCCATTGCAATGGTTTCAACGTCTGTGGCAGGATTTGTTGAACCGAATACCTCAACCCCTAATTGGTGGAATTGACGAAGACGGCCTGATTGGGGACGCTCATAACGGAACATTGGAGCCATATAATACACTTTATAAGGTTTCTTATGTTCTGGTCCGTATAATTTATTTTCTACATAGGCACGAACGATTGCTGCAGTTCCTTCTGGACGAAGTGTAATGTGACGATTTCCTTTATCGTAGAAATCATACATTTCTTTTGAAACGATATCACTCGTATCCCCAACACCACGGCTAAATAAATCGTAGCTTTCAAACATCGGTGTACGCATTTCTTCAAATTGATAATCGCCTAAAATGATGCGTGCTGTTTCTTCGATATAGTGCCAAATTTTGAGTTCTTCAGGTAATAAATCAGCTGTCCCTTTTGGTTTTTGAATCATATGAATCATCCTTTCTTTCGATAAAAATAAAAAAAATCCCAACTTCAATAGAAGTCAGGACGAAATTTTCGTGGTACCACCTTAGTTCGGAAAGAGCTCTTTCCCTCTTAATGATAACGGAATTACCGGAATAACTTTGCATTATTCTCCTCAAGAGTGTCTTTCCTTGTACGATTAGAAGCTTTCAGCCACGGCTTCTATCTCTTTAGTGTACATCTTATGTCTCTATCTAAGGATTTATATTGTTGCTATAAAGAATACTAGAGGAATGCCTATTTGTCAAGAAAATCTAATTATTTTTTAATCTCAAACTCTACCAAAAACGAAAAGAAAAATCTAACATAAAAGTTACACTTTGCTTTATGAATTCTTACTGAATTAACTGGTCAATGGCTTTAATAACACCATTGTTTTCATTCGTATCTGTGACGATATCAGAAACAGCTTTTACTTCTTCACTTGCATTTCCCATCGCTATGGCAAGTCCAGCGTATTTTAACATTTCGATATCATTAGCAGCGTCTCCAATTGCTGCGATCTCACTTGATTGAATATTTAGTTCTTTGGCTAATTTTTCTAATCCAAAAGCTTTATTAACGCCCTTAGTTAGAACTTCTATTAAATACTTCTGACTACGAACGACATAAAATTCATTTCTCCACTCCTGAGGAATAAATGTTTCAAACTCATTGAGTTGTTCTTCATCACCAAGTAACAGAAGTTTATAAAAGTCAGTGGATAGAGAGTCCTCAATTGTAATTCGTTTTAACTTTCCACTAACGATCTTAACGTCAAACTCCATCCATTCTGTTGGATCTTCATCGAACGAATAATAGTAATCAACACCTGCCCCCATCACGCTAATACCGTGAGTCTTCCCTAATTCAATCCATTTTTGAATTGCTTTAGAATCAACGAATGCATCCATCACACGTTTCTCAGTTTGACTCTCATAAATATTGGCGCCATTTTGGCTAATAATATAGTGATTTTCTTCTAAATATCCTAAGTCTTTTAAATACGGACGAATTCCACTTTCAGGACGTCCTGTACAGAGCACTAATAAAGTTTCAGTGTTTTTGTTATGAAAGTTCTTGAAATATTGTTTCGTCTCTTCTAATAATTCTTTTTTACTGTTTAATAAGGTGCCATCCATGTCGATAGCAATTAATTTAATCATTACAACTACTCCTTTTTATTCAATACAAAGATTATTTTATCACAAATTATCTAGCAAAACACACTCAACAAAAAACACTCTCTATTCGAGAGTGTCTTTCGTTTAGTTTAAAATTCGAATCGTAACGTTTCGTCTTCCCCATTGGTTAGCTTGATCTACTGTTGTGAAGTGAAGGTCAATGATATTGCCTTTAATTGCTCCACCAGTATCTCCTGCAATGGCAATCCCGTATCCAGGAACTTCTACTAAGCTTCCTAAAGGAATTACGCTTGGGTCAACCGCAATGACTGTTGGATTCTTACGTAAGTCGATACCAGTCGCTGTATAAGGGCTTAATCCCGGTTCGTTATAAGAATAACCAGTCGCTTGAACGTTTAATGTTCTTCCACCAGATTGATTGCTTGCTGCAGATGCTTGTGTCGTTGGTGTTTCTGAAGTAGCAGGCGCTTGCGTTTGTGCAACCGTTGTAGCTGGTTCAGCTGTCGCAGCTTGTGTCGTTGGTGTTTGCTGCGTAGATGAGGCTACTGCTGGTTTATCTGTAGTTAATTGTGCAACTGCTGTAATAGCTGATGACACTACTGCAGATGTTTCTTTCTTTTGTTCTTGAACTTTTGCAAGAGCTTCTTTGTTATCAGCAATTAATTTTTTCAAATCATTGACTGAACCTTCGAACGCTTGACTCTCAGCAGTAAGTTGTTCTTTTTTAGCGACTAAGTCAGTTGACGCTTGTTCTGCTGCTGTTTTCAGGCGAGATAATTCAGCTGCTTGCTCGGATAAGCTCTTCAACACTTCTTCATCCGATTGGAATAATTGTTGAAACACATATAATCGATTTAAGAAATCTGAAATACTTTCTGAATTTAATAAATGTAAAACACTATAAGAAACAAAGTCAGAAACTTGAATTTGTTGCAATCGTTTAGATGCGACTTGTTTACGTTCTTCCACTTTTGCTTCTTGTGTCGTAATCTTTTCAGCAAGTGTTTCTTTCTCTTTATTGAGAGAATCGATTTGTTGGTTTAAACTTTCAATTTCTTGATATTTCGTATTCACTTTTTGCAATTCTGAAGTTAATTGCGCTTCTAGTTTTTGAATATCTGCTTCCTCCGCAAATACTGAAGGTACTAACGGTCCAGATACTACTAAGAACGCCATTAAAGTCAGAAAAATATTTTTAATCTTTTTCAAAAGTGATTTTCACCACACTTTCTCCAACTTACCTCACATTTTACATGAGAAACATATTGAGAAAGTATCAGTTATATTACAAGACTGTAACAAAAGTTTACAATTTTATGATTCCTTAAGATATGCTTTTAGCGCTTCAAGAAGCTCATCGCTGCTAGAAACAATCTCCCCGCGAAGCTTCACAAGTCCGGCTGTATAAAGGTTTACATAGCTAAATTGAGACTCCGCCACTTCTTGTAAAGCCTCTAATTTTTGAGGATTATCTGCCCCTTGTTGACGGCTATCTGTATATAATCCGAGAATTGGCATATCTGCATGATACGCTACTCCAATTTCACTGGCAACACCGACGTCAATCACTGCACCATCCAATACAGCAATCATTAAGTCTGATTCTAATAAGGCATCAGTATCATATTGGGCAATCATTGTAGAATCTGCATAAGAACTCTTGTCGTTAATCGCCATTTGTTCTTGCGGTAAGTATACCTCTACCCCTGGGAACTGGTTACGAATCTTTTCTACTAGAACTTTGTTAAAGGCTAATTCCATTTCTGAGAATAATGGACTTGCAAAATAAATTTTTGTCATTTGAATACCTCCTCTAATAATCTTATCCTACACTAAATACCCAAAAAAGACCAGAAGACTTTTACGCTTCTGGTCTACTCTTATTAATTATATAAAGCATCTACACGTGCTTGAACAGCCTCATCTTCAAGGAACTCATCATAAGTAGAGCCAAGACGGTCCACAATGCCTTTTGGTCCAATTTCAATAATACGGTTTGCTGTTGTTTGAATGAACTCGTGGTCATGACTTGAGAACAGTAAAGAACCTTTGAAGGCAATTAAGCCATCATTCAATGCAGTGATTGATTCTAAGTCTAAGTGGTTTGTTGGGTCATCTAAGATTAACACGTTTGCTTTAGAAAGCATTAATTTAGATAACATACAACGCACTTTTTCTCCCCCTGAAAGTACGGTTACTTGTTTCATAACATCGTCTCCAGAGAATAACATACGACCTAAGAAGCTACGTAAGAATGTGTTATCTTGCTCTTCTACCGGTGCGTATTGACGTAACCATTCTAAGATATTTAAGTTCTCGTTTGAGAATTCGTCTGTCATATCTTTTGGTAAGTACGCTTGACTAGTTGTGACACCCCATTTGAATGTTCCACTGTCTGCTTCCATTTCGCCTGTTAAGATCTTGAATAATGTTGTGATTGCAATATCTGAACGGCTTAAGAAGGCTACTTTATCGTCTTTTGATAATTGGAAGCTTACATTTTCGAAAATGACTTCGCCATCAATTGTTTTTGATAAGCCTTCGACTAATAATAAGTCATTACCGATTTCACGCGCTGGTGAGAATCCAACGAATGGGTATTTACGGCTTGAAGGTTGAATATCATCCAATGTAATTTTATCCAACATCTTCTTACGAGAAGTCGCTTGTTTTGATTTAGAAGCGTTCGCAGAGAAACGAGCAATGAACTCTTGTAACTCTTTGATTTTTTCTTCTTTCTTCGCGTTTTGGTCTGCTAATAATTTCGCGGCTAATTGGCTTGAATGTAACCAGAAATCATAGTTACCAACGAATAATTTAATCTTACCGAAGTCAACGTCTGCCATATGCGTACATACTTTGTTCAAGAAGTGACGGTCATGGGATACTACAATAACAGTGTTATCAAAGTTGATTAAGAACTCTTCTAACCATGCGATTGATTTTGCATCCAAACCGTTTGTAGGTTCGTCTAATAAAAGAACGTCTGGTTTACCGAATAAGGCTTGTGCAAGTAACACTTTAACCTTGTCTGCTTCGACTAACTCACTCATTAATTTATAGTGTTGGTCTTCAGTGATTCCTAGACCTTGTAATAATTGTGAAGCATCACTTTCTGCTTCCCAACCGTTTAATTCAGCAAACTCCCCTTCAAGTTCAGCAGCACGAATACCATCTTCATCAGAGAAGTCTTCTTTCATGTAAATAGCGTCTTTCTCTTTCATGATGTCATATAAATGTTTATGTCCCATGATAACTGTATCAATAACACGTTCATCTTCGAAAGCGAAGTGGTCTTGTTTTAAGACTGTTAAACGTTCATGTGGATCTAGGATAACTTCACCAGTTGTTGGTTGTAATTCCCCAGACAAGATTTTTAGGAAAGTTGATTTTCCGGCACCATTCGCACCAATAACCCCATAACAGTTTCCTGGTGTAAAAGTGATGTTTACATCGTCAAATAATTTACGGTCTGAAAATAATAGACTTACATTTTGTACTTTTAACATTTCGTTCTCCTTTGTTTTTGAATTCGATTCATTCTATCATACTCTAGCTGTTTTTTAAACCTTTGTACTAACTGTTACACAAAATAAGCTAGTCTGCTGTAGACTAGCTCAAATAGTATTCTGTGTCTTACTTTGTAAATTTCAGTTCAACCTTATATCCATTCTTCGCGGCCATTTCGATAATAGTTGATAAGCGTGGATTCGTTTTCCCTTTTTCTATTGCAGAAATTTTATTTTGTAACAGCTGATTCTCTTCGGCATAGCGACTTTGAGAAAGACCGGTTTCAAGGCGTAACTCTACAAGCTGCAATGCAATCTTTTGCTTCGAATATTCTTTATTAAAATCAGATACAAAATTAGGATACGTAGTATTTAACATAGTGTATAATTTCTTCTGGTATCGTCCCATTTGGTACATCCTCCTTATAGTCTCTTGAAACCTCAAAGCGTAAATACTCCCGTTTATTCTTTCCTGCTCCCCATTTTTCCCAGACGGCTGGCGTGAGACCTTCTTCTTCAATGATGGTTAGTATTGCTAATATTTTTACCAATTTATCATAAGGAAGATCTTTAATATCCTCATATTTTGATTCACTTATTTCAAATGTTTCTCCCATAAACATCCCTCCTAAACACATTATACCGTATAAGGAATATACCGTATACGGTATAT
>JUUF01000207.1 GCA_001058355.1 Carnobacterium maltaromaticum | reverse complement strand
CAAGTATTCCTTCATTCGAATGGAGAGAAATCTTATAACTTGTAGCTTAGGAATTCTAATCTTGGATATTAAATATTGTTGATAGATGGGGAAGGCAGGAGAGGGTCTAGAAAAATGAAAAGTGTTTATGATGATATATTGTGTTTTGTGTGAAGTATGATATGATTAACGTAACAAACTCAACAAGAGAGGAGTTCTGTATGATAGTGAAAAGATTTATTAAATTTAGTTTATTGGGGGTATTATTAATGATTCTATTTGGGTGTAGCGGAAGAAATAGTAGAGCATACTTAGAGGACAGAATAGGGAATCAAATTAGTCGAGTGTATCCAACGAAAAACTTGGAAGATTT
>JUUF01000206.1 GCA_001058355.1 Carnobacterium maltaromaticum | reverse complement strand
GCTTGTTTGTCGCGGTTATCCTTACTATAACCCAAAGGTCCTTCGTCTTTTATGGAAACACAATCAATGTAGAGCTTCACTTTAAGAAAATGGCAAGCAATTTCAGCTGATGCTTATCCAATGTTCTGCTGCTTTTAAATAAAGAAAAGGAATCAAGCGGCTGCTTGATTCCTTTTTCTTATTCTTGAACTTTTTGGAACTGGAGGACAATTGTTTCTGGAAGATTATAAATTTCGGCATTTCCACTGAGTGTTAACGTTAGAATATCATTTTCGATTGAATATGAATATGTGACAGGTTTGTCGCTGAGAACAGAAGTTGTTGCTCGTATGTCACCTGCAAAGAAAATTGGGGCAGTGAAAGTAATGGTTTTTGCTTGAGTATCCACTTTCCCGTTTTTAATCGTTCCATCGAGGGTCTGCTTATCCTCTGAAAGACCACCGACTGCATCAGGGAATTTTTTGAAAAGAATTTCAACGTAGCTTTGATATCGTTTGAGTCCTTCTTCTTTTGAAATATTTTGATCTTTAAACTCAGTATCATAGTACGCTTCAAAGCTAATATTCATATCATAGGCGCCATGATATTCAGCGGTATTGCCATTAATCGTAATTTCAGAAGCAATCGTTGTTTTTTCAGCACCGATTAGCATAATTAGCAATCCGTCTAATTGATCAACTGGATTAGTGTATATTAGAATGCTTTCTAGACTTTCACGAAGATTATAAATCTTCCATTTTCCATCTAAAGAGACTTCCTGTTTAGCAGTTTCGGTTGTCGCTTCAGACTGTGCTACAGTAGTTTCTTCTTGTTTTCCGGTACAGCCTGCGAGAAGGAGTAGTGAAAGGAAGGCAACCCACAGTGTTAATTTTTTTGTTATTGATTGATACATGTGAAGGCTCCTTTCTATTCCGTTACTTTCTTGAATGTCATTTTCATGGTTGCTAAAACGCCTCGCTCGTTATTGCCTCTAGCACTGACTACGAGGGTATCCCCATCTAATTCATATTGATAAGTGATTGGACGAGCTGGTTGCATGGTGATTCCTAATGAAAATGTCATGAGGAGAATTGGTGTTTCTTTAAAAGTAATCGTTTTGTTGCTTGTATCCAAAGCACCTTCAGGAAGAGAAAAATCGAATTGGTTTGTTTCTTTGTCCATCTTGATTTTAGTGACTTTTAAAGCTGGAAGTATTTTTTCATAACCCTCATATAAAACAGACTTGAATTCGGATTTATCTGGGAAAGCATTTTTATAAATATGTTCATATAGATTCTCGAAATATTTTGTGAAGTTATAGCTGTATTTAAATTCAGCTTCATTTCCTGAAATGACGAGTTGCGGTTTCCAGTCAGCTAAATCATCAATCGCATAGGCGTACTGCGTTGGGTCAGCACCTCTTAGGACAAATGATTTTCTTAGAGTGGTCTTCACATCGGTTAATTCCCAAGTACCATCAAGAGTTTCATTCTGCGCAACAGTTGTTTCTTGTGTAGTCGTCTGGCTGGTTGTTGTTGCGGAACTGCATCCTGCCAATAGGAGAGGGCATAAAACCGTTAACAGAGCTAGCCAATATTTTTTAGTCCAGTGTTTCATAAAAGGACCTCCTAAAACTTGTTCTTATTATTATATCGTAACTCTTTGTGACAAAAATCGCAAATCATTCTACGGATTACTTTAAAGTGGAAATGGAGTATAAAAAAAGGAATGTAGTTTAACTGGGACTGACCCCAAAAAGT
>JUUF01000205.1 GCA_001058355.1 Carnobacterium maltaromaticum | reverse complement strand
CCATATATGGTAATTGCAGCATACAAAAAAAGCGAAGAACCAATTTGGCTCTTCGCTTTATTTCATTTTATCTTATAAAAATTCATGTTTATCAAAGAAGTTACCAAGTTCTGCTTTGATCGTTTGTGCTTCAGTATCAATCTCTGTAATTTTGATGATTGAAGAGTAGTCTGTTACATTGTGGTTTGAAACCCCTGACTCACAGAATACAACGGCACCTGCTGTTGTTGAATCAAATTCTTGGATAAGGCTACGCATACCGTTGATTGTACCGCCAGCTTTTAAGAAGTCGTCGACGATTAATACGTTTGATCCACTAGCTAATGTACGTTTTGATAATTCCATTTTCTCAACGCGAGAAGAAGAACCTGAAACGTAGTTAATACTTACTGTAGAACCTTCCGTAATTTTTGAATCACGGCGTACGATGACGAATGGTACGTTTAAGTAGTTCGCAACGGTTTGTGCGATTGGCACTCCTTTTGTTGCAACGGTCATCACGGCATCGATTTTCTTATCTTCGTAAGCAGATGCAATCATTTTCCCTAAATCATGTAATACATCTGGTTTTGCAAGTAAATCAGAAAGGTAAATATATCCCCCTGGCAATAGACGGCTTGCATCGTTCATTTGCTCTCTTAGTTTTTCCGCAGCAGCCAATGCTTGTTCGCGTTTGATTTTCGGAACAAAAATCACGCCCCCTGCAGCACCCGGTACTGTGCGAATAATCCCTACACCTTGCTTTTCAAAAGTCTTCTTGATAATAGCAATATCCTCACTAATAGAAGATTTTGCGGACTGATACAATGCTGTAAATGTTGTTAATGAGATTAACGTATGTGGGTTATCTAATAGACGTTGTGTCATATCGACTAAACGTTCACTTCTTTTTAATTTCATCGTTTCGTCCTCCTTTTTTTCTTTAAGACACTATTATAGTATACACAAAAGTACGGAAATTACAATTTTTTAAACCTGTAATATTCGGGAAATGAGCGATTAAAACCTTGAAAATCAAAAGAATGTTCCTGAATTCATTTAGAAAAACTAAAAACTAGTCTTCTTTCAGGAAATCTACGTTACTATTCCTGAAAATAATAAAGAAAAACGAGCCTAATTAGACTCGTTTTGTTAAATAAGTTTCAGTTCGATGCCAACAACGCCATATTGAGCTTGTTTTTCTTTGGAATAGTAAGTCAACATATCATCGGGATGTGCATTGACCACGTCTTCTGGAGTATACCCGCATTTTAATAGCGGTAGGCTCTCGTACAGTTCTGCAAAGTTTTTAAAAACATGCAACTGAACCACTTCGCAAAGTGTCGTTTGCGACTCATCTTCGGTATTGGTAAATCGAATCTGATCACCAATTTGAATCGATTGACGCTTTTCATCATAGAGACGAAGTTCAATCGTTTTTTGACCGGAGGCGATGGAAGTATATGGTTTTGGGAAAAGAGTCATCTCATGAAGCATGACTAGTTCTCCTTGTTTAAAACGAATTTTTCAACGGCAACAGCAACGCCATCTTCATCGTTCGTTGTTGTCACGAAGTTAGCAATTTCTTTAATCGAATCAATCGCATTTCCCATCGCAACCCCAAGGCCAGCGTATTCAATCATGTCACGATCGTTTTCGTGGTCACCAAGGCACATTACTTCATCTCGTGTAAGGCCAAGTTTATCGGCTAGATGATGAACGGCTTTTCCTTTGCTCGCTTCAGGGTGAATCACTTCGAGGTAGAAGCCAGCACTACGGAAAATGTTGTAGCGGCTCTTGAAGTCGTCAGAAAGATTTGGTATTAATTCTTCTAACACTTCAGGTTCATCGACAAACATGATTTTGACGAATTCTTTATCGGTTGGAATGTCTTTGTATAATTGGTGCACGATTGGCATCCCAACAAGTTCACTTTCATGAATCGAGTATTTACCAACTGTTGCAGTTGGAACGTAAATCGCTTCTTCGTCTATAGCGTGGTAGTGCACATTGTATTTTGTAGCATAGTCGTTCACGCGCTCTAAGTCATCATGTGTCATTGAGAAGCGAACGAGTGCTTTTTTCGAACCTGTTTGTTGCACCAGAGTTCCGTTGTAAGTCACGACATAATCATGGTCGTTCACGAGGTCGAGTTCTTGCAGTAGTCCTTCAACACCAGGATATGGGCGTCCTGTACAAAGAACCACATAGACTCCTTGTGCGCTTGCGGCGTTTAAAGCAGCCTTTACGCGTGGTGTAATTTCACGTTTTGAATTGAGTAGTGTGCCGTCGATATCGATGGCGATTAATTTGATAGCCATAGTTCCTCCTTGAAAATTGTTCAATAGTGTTAAGTAGTGTTTTGAGCTGGATAATTGGACGTCTGTAAAATAAGAATCTGAGCAAAAATACAGTAATTCTACATCCTTCCATTACGTAAATATTTCGGAGAGCTCCGTAAAATATGGAAAACACAATATACCTTATA
>JUUF01000204.1 GCA_001058355.1 Carnobacterium maltaromaticum | reverse complement strand
ATTCAATATGTTCTCTAAACGTTAACTCTTCATAGAGAACTGGACTTTCTGGAATGACCGCAATCGACTGGCGGTAACCACGTTGGTTTTCGAGAATACTTAGTTTCTCTACTTCCACTCTTCCGCTAAAAGGGGTAAGTTGTCCAATAATCGTTTTAATTGTCGTACTCTTACCGGCACCATTGAGCCCGATTAGCCCGCAAATCTCGCCTGGATTCACATCAAAAGTGATGTCCGTAATGACAGGAACTTTCGTATATCCTGCAGTTACATTGTTTAATTGTAGTGACATATAGATTCTCCTATCTAACTATTCTCCTCATTATACCATAAAGCAAAAAAAGTGTGAAAGAACGCAGGATTAAGCGCACTTTCACACTTCTTTTTAAAATCTATTCTGCAAGACTTCTCTTTATTCGTTCTTCATCAATTCGTCCTAATACTTTATCTGAAAATTCTACTAAGTTTTCATCTACAAATATTGACCGACCTCTTCCCGCTCCTAAACGCGAAAAGAACTTAGTCATTGGAATCGCCAAATATAAGTACATGACGATTTGTGGTATGACAAATGTTAAGGCCAAAATAATCACTGATGTTAAATAAGAACGCATATGAAACTTTCTGAATAAAGTAAGCATTTCATCTCTTCTCTCATAATCAGCATCCGTCAATGATTGTTTCAATACAAAATAGTTTTCGATATCGAACAATACAGAAATGATTGCAATCAAAATTCCGTATGCTAGCACAGAAATCACTCGATTTTCAAAACTAAATAAGAATTTTGTAAATAAAGGGATGAGACAGATTCCCAAATGTGCTAATAAATCAATCGACAAAATCGAGAAAGAAATTCGTTTTGAGCGTCCAAAGAACTGCGAACGTTCAAACCAAAAATTTGCAATCACGACAAAACTTTGCGCAAATAAAAAGATTTCCTTTGCAAACTGCCACATACCCTCCATCGATGTTGGTGTATTGATTTCTAATACTAAAACGGTTATCGCAATAGCAATAATCGCATCGCTTAATGCATCTAATTTTCCCTTCATGAAGACTCCTCGCTTTCACTCTGCTATTTTAGGGGATGCTCCTGTAAAAAGCAACGAACTACTAATGCTTCTAGTCTTTCATTTTACAGCATTTTTTGATACCATAGAGATACGAACTCAAGGAGGAAACACCATGACAGATTGCATTTTTGATAAAATTATTAATAAAGAAATTCCAGCACATATCGTGTATGAAGATGACGTAGTACTTGCGTTCCTTGACATTTCGCAAGTAACACCAGGGCACACACTGGTCGTTCCTAAGAAACACGTAGCAAACATCTTCGAATATGACGAAGACTTAGCAAGCGCAGTGTTTGCACGTATTCCAAAAATCGCACGTGCCGTTCAAGCGTCAAACCCAGATATTAAAGGTTTAAACATTTTAAGTAATAACGGGGAGTTGGCCTACCAAAGCGTCTTCCACTCTCACATCCACTTAATCCCACGTTATACAAAAGAAGATGGCTTTGGATTAAAATGGGAACCAACAAATCCAAGTTCAGAAGTATTAGCAGAAATCGCGCAATCAATTCGCGAACAAATGGAGGCATAATCAATGAGTAAATTTCTAAAAGGTTTTATTTTCGGTAGTGTGATCGGTGGAGCCGTTGCCCTACTAAACAACCCAAGAAGCGGTAAAGAAAATCGTGAAATCTTAGCTAAACAAATTCAAGAAGTGACACAGGATGTTACAGTGATTAACACTGGTAAAGCTACTCTTGAAAGAGGCATTAAAGAAATCCAAGAAGTGATTGTTCCACAAACAATGGAAGTTGTGAACTCTATTCAAGAAGAAGTCGCAAAATTCCAATTGGAAAACAAACCACGTTTCAGACGTATTCAAGATAAAATTCAAACATTGCAAGCACACCTTAAAGAAATGAAATAGAGGGTTTGCCCTATGATTAAATTATTTGCATCGGATATGGACGGTACTCTCCTCACAAACCACGTAGAGGTACATAAAAACAACATTCAAGCGATTCGAAAACTCCAAAAACAAGGGAAGTACTTCATCGTTTGTACTGGACGCGATTATCTTCAAGCCAATTTCGCTCTCGAACAAGCAGAATTGCATCTTCCTGTCATCGCCATGAATGGGGCACAAATTTTCGATAAGAACCACGACATTATTTGGGAAGTAACGATTCCACACGATACCGTCTATACTCTATTAGACTACTTCAATTCGATCGATTTGGACTGGCAGCTCGTGACTTCTGAAGGAAACTTTAGAAAAAACTATGCTCTCTTTATCAACAAAGTAATCGAACGAAAAAAGGCTGAAAGAAATAATCTATCGCCTGAACAATTGAAAGAGGAAATCAGACAGCTAAAAAAACTTCTAGAGGCAACCGATGTGACTACTGCCGAAGAAGTGCTATCGATTCCAGATATTAAAGTGTTCAAGATTATCGTCTCTCACGATGATGGGCCAGCCTTTTTCAAGCCCGTTCGTGAACATATCAATCAAGCACATCCAAACCTTGTCGTAACTTCTGCATTTATTACGGATTTAGAAATCAATCATAAGGATGCACAAAAAGGCATCGCAGTTGCTCACTATGCAAAAACTCTTGGCTTATCGATGAAGCAAGTTTTTGGCATTGGAGATAACTTCAATGATGTGTCGATGATTCGTGATGCTGGAATTGGTGTTGCGATGGGGAATGCTCCAGACGAAGTAAAAGCCATTGCTGATTTTGTAACAGACACCAATGTTAACGGCGGTGTGGCAAAAGCCATTTGGCGTGTCCTTGAACAAGAAAAATAAGCATCACTCTCTTCTCTTTCATGAGAGAAGGGAGTTTTTTTATACTCAAAAACTCATGTTATAAAATGTAACATGGAATGAGACTAGATTTTTGCATTTCCAGAAAAACTTCCATTATAATAGAAAAACCTTATACGTAAGGTAGATTTGGAGGAATATGTATGAACATAAAAAAATTGAGCTTGGGAGCTGTTCTAGTCACTCTATTGATGACTCTTCTATCCCTCGTTTCTCCGACAAGTTCTGTTAAAGCAGAAACTAAAAAATATGTAATCGCAACAGATATTACATTCGCTCCATTTGAATACCAAGATACAAATGGTGAATACGTCGGAATTGATATTGAATTAATGAAGAGTATCGCAGAGGCTGAAGGCTTCGAAGTAGAATTCAAACCACTTGGCTTCAATGCTGCCGTTCAAGCACTAGAAGCTGGACAAGTAGATGCCGTGATGGCCGGAATGGGTATTACGGATGAACGTAAACAAAAATTTGACTTCACAGATAGTTACTATGACAGCGGAATCGGGATGGGAGTTTCTAAAAACTCTGACATCACAAGCCTTTCTGATTTACAAGGTAAAAAAGTTGCTGTTAAATTAGGAACACAAAGCGCTACTTACGCAGAATCTATTAAGAGTCAGTATGGTTTTACAACAACAACATTCGAAGATTCATCTAGTATGTATCAAGATGTGATGGTAGGAAACAGTGATGCTTTATTCGAAGACTATCCTGTTCTTGCCTACTCAATCAAAACGAATAACCTATCCTTAAAAATGACAGACCATAACGAAAATAAAACGGAATATGGTGTTGCTGTCAATAAAGGTGACAATGCTGAATTTATCACTGCTTTCAACAACGGTTTGAAAAAACTAAAAGAAAGCGGTAAGTATGATGAAATCATCAACAAATACACAACGAATGCTAGCGAAAACACTGAAGCAACAAGCATTCTAGGTTTAATCAAAACAAACTGGCACACTCTTGCAACTGGTTTATGGAACACAATCGTATTAACCGTTGTTGCTTTAATCTTTGCAAGTTTAATCGGTATTATCTTTGGTTTAATGAAGACAAGCCAAAACAATATCGTACAAGCTATCGCAGGATTTTACATTGACATTATCCGTGGTGTTCCACTAATCGTTTTAACATTCTTCATTTACTTTGGAATTCCACAAGCATTTGAAATTACGATGCAACCATTCGTCGCAGGTGTCATAACCCTCAGCTTGAACGCTTCTGCTTATATCGCTGAGATCATTCGTGGTGGTATCCAAGCCGTTGATAAAGGTCAATAC
This sequence comes from Carnobacterium maltaromaticum, assembly GCA_001058355.1. Taxonomy (GTDB): domain Bacteria; phylum Bacillota; class Bacilli; order Lactobacillales; family Aerococcaceae; genus Granulicatella. The sequence continues at coordinate 556 of JUUF01000204.1, read as the reverse complement.
GAAGCCTGCATGAGTTTAGGCCTTCCATATTCAAAGAGCATGCGTAAAGTAATCTTACCGCAAGCGATTCGCATTATGGTTCCTTCATTCATTAACCAATTTGTGATCACATTGAAAGATACTTCTATCCTTTCAATTATCGGTATTGCCGAATTAACACAAACAGGTAAAGTCATCATCGCTCGTAACTTACAATCAAGTCAAATGTGGTTAATTGTCGGCGTGATGTACTTAATCGTGATCGTTCTATTAACGAAACTATCAGCTCACTTAGAAAGGAATTTAAAATAATGGCTATTATCGAAGTTCAAAAACTACAAAAGAAATATGGCGACTTAGAAGTATTAAAATCCATCGACCTTTCTATTGAGGAAGGCGAAGTAGTTTGTATTATCGGGCCTTCAGGTTCTGGTAAATCCACTTTCCTTCGTTGCTTAAATCGTCTTGAAAAAATCAATAGCGGTCATATCATCATTGATGGCTATGATTTAACAGACAAAAAAACAAACTTAAATAAAGTTCGTGAGGAAATCGGAATGGTGTTCCAACACTTCAA
>JUUF01000203.1 GCA_001058355.1 Carnobacterium maltaromaticum | reverse complement strand
TATCCGAAAATCGAAACAGTCCAGTTTGATTGGAATACACTAGAAGTAGTCCCTGTAAGCAATGGAGTGTCAATATCCTACTATAATTTGTCTATAAGAGGAAAGTTTAATAATATTCCTGAAACAGTCATTTTTGTAGATTTTACTATGGACAAGGGAGATAGTATTCCTGAATTAAGACGTATCGGAATGAACCACCAACCAGGAATTCAAAAAGGAAAGGTATTGTATGACTTTGAGTAACTTAAAAGGTTTCAATAATATTTATGTTACCTTAGCTAAGAGTTGCAGACCTAGGCGATGTGATAAATGTTTATAATAGAAGTGGAGAAGTAATCCAAGAATTGATTTTTGATGGATTCAATAATAGGTGGAAACTTATTAAATAGGAGGTGCCTAAATGGACGGGATTTATAAAGGAAAGAAATA
>JUUF01000202.1 GCA_001058355.1 Carnobacterium maltaromaticum | reverse complement strand
TTACCATATATGGTAATTTTTTACTAAAAAGGCAAAAGAGTTGTTTCTGTTTGATGTCCTTTTGCCCTTATAAATATTATCTTTGTTCGTCTTGTTCTTGTATAGATTTTAAAAGCTCATCAATATGATTACCATAATCTACTGATTCATCGCGTTTAAAGATTAATTCTGGAGTTTTGTACAATGATAGACGTTTTCCTAATTCACGACGGATTAGGCCTTTTGATTTTTCTAAGCCACGTTCAGTCGCTTGACGTTCACTAGCTAATTTTTGAAGTGTTGTGTAGTAAATAGTAGCAATTTGCAAATCACCAGTCACTTCTACTTCAGTAATTGTAATTTCTTGTACACGTGGGTCACGCACTTTTTTAGATAAAATATCATTTACTTCACGTAAAATTTCTTGTGACACACGTCCAACTCTAAAGTTTGCCATTTTGTCTCCTTTCCAACGAAAGAGGCACTGCAATCAGTCCCTCTTCGTTCTAGTTAAATCATAAATTTCTTCTTTAATTTGGTCGATTCAAACCGTATTTTCGCGCACTATTTGGATAACGGCTTGAAAATTCTGAATCGACGTGCGTTTCCCGAAACATC
>JUUF01000201.1 GCA_001058355.1 Carnobacterium maltaromaticum | reverse complement strand
GCATGTCTAAGTCGTCAAAAGTCGTTAATAACTTTCCAAATGTATCAACATTCAATTTGTATATAGAATAAACAGACTGGATTGAATTATGAATGTCCGTTAATCTCCATTCTCCTTCGATTTCTGTTGTTATTTTCGTTTCTTCTGTTTTAGCAGCTGCTGAACTATCGGAGTTATTTGAGCCTTGAGAGCACCCTGCAATAACGAATACTGAAAAAAGTGAAAGCAGAGCGAACAGGTATTTCTTGCTAAGTCTACGCATTGTGAACCTCCTTCAAAAGAGTCTTGTATATGCCTTTATCATACGTTTATTGCTATAAGTTTGCAACGGTTTTCAGGGGAATTACACCTTGCTTTGTCATTCCATTGATTATTCAAGATAAAAAGCGTAAAAGTCTTTAGCACAGATGGAGAAGTATTTGAGTTTATTAAGAAGAATTGTGTGAGG
>JUUF01000200.1 GCA_001058355.1 Carnobacterium maltaromaticum | reverse complement strand
TTCAACGCTCTGTCATACATTAACATGTCCTTATATTTACAATGTGCCACTATCAAGTAGTGAACATCGTCTTTTAATTTATCAAGCTCTGATTTCTCTTTCATTATTGGTCCTCCTCAATATTTTTAAGGTACTTTTCGAATTCTTTATCGTTCATCTTCTTTTGTTCTCCATTTCTCTCTTAATCTCGTCTATACCGTCTAAAGTGACGATGTTAATTATCAATACTAAGAGAAGAGATAACGGTATCAAAAACGGCAATAATACAAAGTTCCATGGAAACTCAGCGCCTAGAAACTTAAATATCGCTAGTAGTAAGCTAACACAAAAACCAATTATCAAGGCTCTTAAACTTTTTTCCACGTTGTTTCCTCCATTGCTCTTCTTAATTTTTCAAGCGCTAACTGTTCCGCACCTCTTATATACATTTTTCTGAATTTTTTTTCTGAATAGCTATCGCCACACAATGCTTTTGAAAACTCTCTCGATGGCGATTTGATACCGAGTAAATATCTAAACCAATAACCGAGCCTAATTCTGAGTTTCGTTGTTTGTTTGATAGCTAAGTGAGTTTGCTTGTTTTTCTTCCTCATTTGCCTCTCTCCAATGATTTTTGCTCTCTTCTAACCACACATTGATTCGTTTTCATGATTAATCCTCTAACCTTTCAATTAACAAGTCCAAATGTTCTTTTGCCTTTTTTAGATCCTCAAGCATTTTCCCTTTGCTGGGTGCTCGTAGAACATACTTCAAGATATTTCCTGCCAGGTATCCATCGAATGAGTTTTCATATTTTGGAATGAAATTGTTCATCACGGTGAACACTTCTAATCCGTAAATCCCTTGATAATGCTTTGGATGTTTTACCGCTTCTTTAATTTTTGCGTTTTCACTCAAATCCACAACACTCATTTAATTCCAGCTCCTTCAAAGTATGATTCCAATCTATCCATTATTTTCTTTCTAGTTTGCCATCCAATTTCATACGGATTTCTTAAAAACACATTCAATGTGACTGTTCTTACTTGCAAGATGTCTCTAGCCATGTGTTTGAAGTTGTTTTCTGAATCAGCAATCATCTCCTCGATATCGTCTCTAGTCTTCAATAAGACTGAATCGTACCAGGCATCCATTCTGTTAGGTCCAATGTTGCTATCCATCTTGTTAATTTTGAAAGGCTTAGGCGCTGCAGCCACTTCAACTACATTGCCTGTCACTCCATGTTCTTTCATAAATTTTCGTGCAGCTCCATAATTTTTGAATGTCATTGCTTCTTTTTGACTTGCTTTGAATTCAAAAGTGTAAACTGGATGGTGTCTGTTAAGATATCCCATCATGCTGCTGTGATCATTAATTTTTTTAAAGTACATATTGCCATGTTTAATTACAAATACCATACGCTTGCTCCAATTCAGTCATTATTTCTATATCTTTTCTAATTTTTTTCATTGTTTCACTGTGTGGGTTCTCTACATTGTAAGTAGCTATTATTACACTGTTTCTATCTTCTATCAGACGGAATCCGTACATCTTCTCTAATCGAGCCACTTCAATCGCTTGCTGGATAGCCTTGTCTTTCTTTTTTTTTTGTTTCTCGATGTATGCTACTGCATACTTGTGTTTATATAGGCTCATTGACTTAATGTTCTTCTGGCATTGTTTAGCTTCCTGCAGCATAACCATTACAGCTCTTGTAGTCTTCAATCCTTCAGACTTCATAATCTTTTCGAATTCTATCGCGTTCATCGTCTTAAAACTCCTCTACAAAGTCCATTCTTGATTTGAAAAATTTAAAAGTAGAATCCATCAAATCGCCTTCTCTGTTCTTCTTGATTGAAAATTTAACTCGTTGATAGCCTTCATGATTGGCCTCTGTTTCTTCATTATTCAAGAATCCGACTACATTCGAGTCTTGTTCGATTGAACCAGACTCTCTCAAGTCGCTCAGTATTGGTGACTTGTCCTGGCGCTGCTCTACTCCTCGTGATAGCTGCGATAGAATTACGATAGGCACTTGCTGCTCGTTTGCTAGATTTTTCAATTCGCGTGTAATCTGCTCAATTTGAAGCCTTCTGTCTCGATTGTTGTTGACTTTAATCAGTCCTACATAATCGATGACTGCTAAATATTTACCTGGTGCTTGTCCTGCAGCTCGTTCTTTGATAATGCCTAGTATGTGGTTGAGTTCAGAAACAGTATCGTATACTTTCAAGTCTTTCTGTTTGAAATACTCAATAGTTGCTCTTACTAACTCTTTATCTCCAGGCTTTAGCATTCGATTCATTTTGCGCAGGTAATAAGTATTCAGAGTAGTCATCTTTGCGACGAATCGTGAGAACACTTCTTTTTTGCTCATCTCAAGACTAAACAGGTCTACTCTCAACCCTTCGTTTCTCTGTAGCGCTCTATCGATTAGATTGATTGTCCAGGCACTCTTTCCGACTGATGGCCTAGCTCCTACAGTCACTAGCATTCCTGGACCAATTCCGCCTCCAAGTGCTGCATCTAATCCACTGAACGTCTTAATCCCGTCTTCAATATCGTGTTCAAGTTCATACTCAAATTGTTCAAACGTTTCTGATAAGTCTCCGACGTTTCGTTTTCTGGATAGCTTAGAAATCGCATTTAACAATTCGAGCATTTCTGCTTCTAGTTGCTTAGTTGGAAATGCTGTGTGTTCAGCTTTAACCTTTTCGAGTTTGGCTCTCAAGTATTCACGATGTAGCTGGTTAGCAAGATAATCTAATCCGGATGTTGTAGCACTTTCTTGCTGCAAGGCCATTAGATACTCATATCCAATGGAATTTTCCTTCATTTCTGCTCTAACTTTAGCAAACAGCTCCATCAACCCATCTAAGCGACTTCCGTTGTTGTTTAAAATTTCAAAGATCGTTTTAAAATTATTATCTGTGAACCATTCTGCCTGCAGATACGTTGATTGAGCTTTATCAAAATCTTGTAGGATTGCAGATATGATTGATTTTTCTAACTCGTAATTGTTCATTATCAACCCTGCCAATTCTGTCCGTATATTTCTCTCATCTTATCTGCTACTGATTGTCCAGAAGATGTTTGTTTCACCCTAACTGGTGCCTCGTTTAAATAGTCCTCGAACTTCTCGCTAAACAGTGTTCGTGGTCTGAGGTATTGATTCATCTTCTCGTTGTTTAACCACTGCTTACACTTGATATCAATCACTCTCTCGAAGTCTTCAACTGCGAAGCCGTTATCTAGCAGCTTGTGGATTAGCTGTGCTGTCTTTTTAGTCTTAACAGAGTACTTCTTACCTGTTCGCTTATTTAGATAATCAATGATGTGTTTAGTCTCCTCAGTCCATACAACCTTGAGCGGTTTCTCCTCGGAGCCATTATTCTCTGTAGTAGTCTCTGTGTATTCTCTGGTATAGGTCTGTTCATTTTGAACACA
>JUUF01000199.1 GCA_001058355.1 Carnobacterium maltaromaticum | reverse complement strand
TCATCCCTGACTCCTTTTGTTTTTCATTAGTAATAGAACTATTTATTTTCCTCTACCAGCTTGTTCAATACTCCAGAAACTACCCCGCCACCTACTGTATAACCCTGATTCTTCTTTTTCACAACAGAGATTATATATAAATCCGGGTTATCATTGACAATGATTGTGGTATTAATTCCTCCCATCGGATTATACTCCGTTCGATCATAATCAATAGCATACGAATGAACAACACCTTTTTCTGTAAAAGCATCATTATCCATATTTTTGATACTCTCTTCGATAACCGCTACAACTTCTGGTTTCTTTAGTTCCTCGTT
>JUUF01000198.1 GCA_001058355.1 Carnobacterium maltaromaticum | reverse complement strand
CGCATCGATTACACTCGCTACGATGATTACTACATTATCCAAAGGACTCTTTGTAATGGGTTTATTCAAATTTGAGTGAGTTTATGTGCCATTCCGTAGAAAGTAGAGGAAATGTGAGGAAAGAATCTGCATCCCAATTGGAAGGTTCATGTTGAGTTTCTTAGAGCACAAAGCGATTTCTTTTTAGGAATTCTAGATAATAGCTATAATGGGGCACCAGCTCGAGTCTTTCATCTCTCGCTTTAAAAGCCTCAAAAAGGGAGTA
>JUUF01000197.1 GCA_001058355.1 Carnobacterium maltaromaticum | reverse complement strand
CCAACAGATACTTTATAGAAATCGCCTTCGCGGTCTTCATACACAAATTGTGTTCCTTTATCTACTGTACCGATTAACTCGGAAGTGACGTTGGAAGCTGAGTAAATAGGTGTTTCTTTTAGTTTTGTAACAAACATCTTGTTAGAGTCAATGGTTGTTGGAAGACTAGCTTGTTTGTTGAGAATTTCTTGAATCAATTCAATCGCGTAGTTTGTAGAGTCACTATCCACATAACCTTCTTTATCAAAGTAACGAACTTTTAAGACTTTATCGTTCAATTCTTCAATGAGGTAGAAGAGTTCACCATTTGGAATTGTTAAGAGAACTTTCGAATTTTCATCCTGTGTTTCGCGTAATTTCAATCCGCCAGAAGCATATCCTTTCATCATCGTAGTAAGAAGGATATCTTTATCCTCGATATAGGCCACTTGATCGTCATATTGAACTTGAATCCAACCGTTGTCGAGTTTATGCAAGGCCAACAAGTATTGGTTCTTCGTAATTTCACCAACTGGAATGCCTTTAGCATCCATCGTATGGTATACCTTTAACGCCTTATCGCTTGTATTGACTGCGAATTCTACAATTTTATTTTTAACCACTGTAGATGTTTGAGTAGCCGTGTTGCCACTATTCGTATCCGTATTTGCCTGGTGCGTATTTGCTTGCGGTTTTATTGTTGAACTTTCACTTACTAATGGATAGGCGATAATCCACAGAAGTAGAAGAGAAACAAGAAAGCCCAGCAGTTGCTGTATATTTTTCTTCTTAAAGAATTTCAGTAATGAATCCATAAGGGCTCCTTTTTATTTGTATATTTCTTCCTTATTATACCAATAAAAGCGCTATTTGTGTATAAAAAATTGCTTACAGCTTGATTGCAGAAGAATTATTTTAGTAAAATAATAGAGAATAATGAAATATTTGGAGGATGATTATGTTAATTGGGTCTCACGTTTCGATGAGCGGAAAAGAAATGCTCTTGAATTCAGCAAAGGAAGCAGCAAGTTATAACGCAAATGTCATGATGGTTTATACAGGTGCTCCGCAAAACACAAGAAGAAAACCAATTGAAGAGTTAAATGCAGAAGCTGGGAAACAGTACATGAAAGAACATGGCATTGAAGAAGTTGTTGTCCATGCGCCTTATATTATTAACTTAGCTAACACTACAAAAGAAGGCTATATTGATTTTGCAATCGAATTTTTAAGAGAAGAATTGAAACGTGCAGAGGCGGTTGGTGCTACACAAGTTGTTCTACATCCTGGTTCTCACGTAGGGGCTGGTGTGGATGTAGGAATAAACCAAATCATCTACGGATTAAACCAAGTTCTAACGAAAGATCAAAAAGTTCAAGTCGCATTAGAAACAATGGCGGGTAAAGGAACAGAGCTAGCTCGTACATTCGAAGAATTAGCACGTATTATCGACGGAGTGACGCACAATGAACATTTATCCGTAACGTTTGATACATGCCACGTTCACGATGCAGGGTATGATATTAAAAATGATTTATCAGGAGTATTAACTCATTTTGATAAAACAGTTGGCCTTGACCGTATTAAAGTCCTTCATGTAAATGATTCGAAAAATCCTGTGGGGGCTCATAAAGATAGACATGAGAACTTTGGTTTTGGAGAAATCGGATTTGAAGCGCTCATGAACGTTATTAATGTTCCTGAATTTAAACATCTTCCAAAGATTCTCGAAACACCTTGGATTAAAGTGGAAGATAAAGTTCAAATTGCGCCATACAAAAAAGAAATTGAAATGATTCGTTCTGGAAAATTTGATTCAAACTGGATTGAAGAGTTATTAAAACAAGAAAGAGGGAAGTAATATGCATTCACACGATCATTGCTGTGGTCACGACCACTCAGGTCATAAAGAACAACATCATCATGACCATTCACATAATCATGTAGAAGAAGCGTTAGAAATCTTAAAAGAAGCGGGTTATAAACATACGAATAAACGCCAACGACTTGTTGAGATTTTAAATGATGCCAACCGTTACTTGTCAGCAAAGCAAGTGCAAGAATTGATTGCGCCTGAATTCCCACAATTAAGTTATGATACGATTTATCGTAATTTATATACTTTTGTACAATTGAATATTTTAGAAGAAACAGAATTGAACGGCGAAAAATTATTTAGATTCCGTTGCCAAGCTCATGGACATCACCACCATTTCATTTGCGAAAAATGTGGTAGCACAAGAGAGATTGATATGTGTCCAATGGACTTCTTTAAAGAACAATTAGAAGGCTGTGAAATTCATTCGCATCGTTTTGAGATTTTTGGACTTTGCGAAAAATGCGCAGCAAAAGCGTAATTTAAGGGTTTCCTAAAAAAGTTAAAAGAACCTTAGTAAAGTTGATTGACATTTTATGGAACCTTTCCTATAATAAAAAAGGACATTTCGTTTGTTTGGTTATTCTATTCAAAAGAAAACAGTTACTTTTTATTGCTCGGAGGGAGGGAATAGGATATGTCAAAAACAGTTGTTCGTAAAAACGAATCACTTGATGATGCTCTTCGTCGCTTCAAACGTACTGTTTCTAAAACCGGAACTTTACAAGAGGCTCGCAAACGTGAGTTTTATGAAAAACCAAGTGTAAGACGTAAGAAAAAATCAGAGGCAGCTCGTAAACGCAAGTTCTAGTCAACTCTGTGTATCATAGACTATGTCAGGCTGGGGCTATTAGTCCCAGTCTTTTTTTATCAATCAAACGAAATCAAAAGAATGGAGCGATTATAATGTCATTAAAAGAAACAATTAATAACGATATCAAAACAGCGATGAAAGCTAAAGATAAAGAAACTTTAGCAGTATTACGTATGATTAAAACAGCGATTCAAGCTGCTGAAATTGACAAAAAATCAGATTTAACACCTGAAGAAGAATTAACAATTTTATCGCGTGAAGCAAAACAACGTCGTGATTCTATTGTTGAATTCGAAAAAGCAGAACGCCAAGAATTAGTTGAAAAAACTCAAGGCGAATTAGCAATTGTTGAGAAGTACTTACCAGCGCAACTTTCATTAGAAGAAGTGCAAGCAAAAATTGCCGAAATCGCTGAACAAGTAGGAGCAACAACACAAAAAGAATTCGGTAAATTAATGGGTGCCGTAATGCAAGCTCTTAAAGGGCAAGCAGACGGTAATGTCATTAAAGAACAAGTAAAAGCACACTTAAATAAATAAGTGTGGATTGGAGGATAACTGATTGGAAAAAGAAACCTTTAAAGCAAGTGTTGAATTAAGCGATAATCCTCAATTAATTCAATTATTTGGTTCTCAAGATCAGAATATTCGTTTTATTGAAGATTCATTCCAAGTACAAATTACCCATCGTGGGGAGCAACTCTTTATTACGGGTGAAGAAGAGGCTGTTTCGCAAGTAAAAGAACTGCTTAATCAGCTTCAAGACTTGATTGCACGGGGAATCAGTATTTCAAAAACTGATATTATTACGGCTGTAAAGATGGCCAAACGTGGTACTTTAGACTACTTTGTTAATTTATATAACGAAGAAATTGGACGTACATTTGCAGGAAAAGCAATTCGTGCCAAAACATATGGTCAACAACAATACATTCATGCGATTAAGAAAACGGATGTGGTATTTGGTATTGGGCCTGCCGGAACTGGTAAAACGTTCGTAGCCGTTGTGATGGCTGTTCAAGCGTTGAAAAAAGGCGAAGTGAAGAAAATCATCTTAACTCGTCCAGCCGTTGAAGCCGGTGAAAATTTAGGGTTCTTACCAGGGGACTTAAAAGAAAAAGTGGATCCATATTTACGTCCGTTATACGATGCTTTATATACCGTATACGGTATGGAGCACACAAATCGTCTTCTAGAGCGAGGCGTTATCGAAGTGGCACCGCTAGCGTATATGCGTGGGCGTACATTAGAAGATTCGTTCATCATTTTAGACGAGGCTCAAAATACAACAAGAGCCCAAATGAAGATGTTCTTAACACGTCTAGGGTTTGGCTCGAAAATGATTGTCAATGGAGATAAATCGCAAATTGACTTACCAAAAGGACATCAAGCGAGTGGTCTTTTGGATGCAGAACGTAAACTTAAAGGAATCAATGGCATTGCCTTTGTAGAATTTGATGCAGGAGACGTTGTACGTCATCCAATCGTATCCGAAATTATTAATGCCTACTCAGCTTCTAATAGCACTGAGAAGGAACGAGGTGAAGAAAGTGAGACAAAAGCTCCGTAAGTTTCAAGAATCATTAGGAATTTTCTATTTACCTGCACTATTAGGTTTCACATTCCTATTCTTATTAATATTAGGATGGAGTAATGTTCAACCAACTTCTTATTCATTTGAATTAAATCAAGTTGCAAAAGAAACTGTTCGTGCACCGAAATCCGTAGAGGATAAAGAGCAGACTGAGAAGAATCAACAGATGGCGATGGACGGTGTTGGTGATATTTATGTATTTGACCAAAATCGCCAGCAACAACAAATTGATAAAGTGAAACAGTTTTTCCAAGCGATTAAGACAGTCGCAGCAAAAGCTTCAAGTGAAATTTTTGCAACTGATTCTACAACGACGACTTCTGGTGAAGTATCAACAAAAGTCGCAACGATTCAAGATCGACTCACTTACTTCAAGAAGAGTTTAGAATCCGAAAATAAAGCCATTCGTGATTTTGCTTTGTATATTCCAGATAGTGTCATCATTCAATTACTTTCTGTTAGCTCAGATAAATTAGATGATTATGAATCAGCTATTGAGAATGCAATTAAAGAGCAAATGGACAAATCTATTACGGAATCTAACTTGCTACAAGCACAAGAAGCAGCTAAAAAATCGCTCTTTAACGGTGGATTTACAGATAATGAACGTGAAATGCTTGGACAACTGTTAACGAATAGTATCGTTGTCAATAATGTTGTGGACAAAGACGCAACGAATAGTGCAAAAGAAAATGCCAAACAAAGTGTTTCACCGGTCCGTATTTTACAAGGACAAGTGTTGATTCAAGAAGGGCACATCATTACTCAAGAAGATTTACGCCTTCTAAAATTATTAGGTATTGATGGAAACTCAAGTAATTATCATCAATTGTATAGTTACTTAATTTTCTTAACGATTTTATTTGTATCGTTATTAGCGTTCTCATTCCGTTTCAAAATTGGAGCATCCAGCAAAGAGTGGGATACTCGTGTCAACGAACTGACTGTGTTCTCAGTAGTGTTCACAATTGGTGCTATCTTACTTAAAATTTTATCATTCCTACAAAATCGCGGAATCGATTATATTGGTGTAGTTTTCCCAATCGCTGGTTTCATCTACATCATTTATAAATTAACATCGAAATTTTACTTTACGATTATTGCGATGTTAGTTTATCCAATTTTAGTATGGTATATGTTTGGTAGCGATGGTATTAACACCGAAATCGCGTTAACGACCGTTTACTTCTCACTCGCATCATGGCTTGGAGTGATTCAAGAGGTATACTGGAAAGATTTATCGTGGTTTAAACAATTACTATTACAAATCATTATTCCATTAGCATTAATGGTTCCGTTTGTATTCTTTAGTAACTATGATTTGGTATCAACGCAATCAGCATGGTTATTCGCTTTTGCGGCAGTGAGTGGGTTCTTATCATTCCTTATTCCTGTTATCTTGATGCCGTACTTTACGTATTTATTCGAGGATAGTTCCGTACTATTATGGGCAGAATTATCAAATCCAAATCAACCGTTGTTAAAAGAGCTGATTACAAAAGCTCCGGGAACTTATCATCATAGTTTGATGGTAGCGAACATTTCGGCCAACTGTGTGGAAGCGATTGGCGGGGACTCTCAACTGGCGAGAGTAGCTTGTTATTATCACGATATTGGTAAGACAGAGCATCCGTTCTTCTTTATCGAAAATTTACCAGCGCATATGGAAAGTCCTCATAAGATGATTGGACCATATGAATCGAAAGAGATTATTTTTGATCATGTTCGTAAAGGGGTAGAAATCTTAAAACAACATCAATTACCACAATCAGTGATTGATATTTGTGCCGAACACCATGGCACGACATTGATGAAGTATTTCTATGCTGAAGCCTTAAAAGACAATCCAGATGCGGATGAAGCAGACTTCAGATATCCAGGTCCTAAACCTCAAACAAAAGAATCTGCAGTCATCAATATCGTGGATAGTGCTGAGGCGGCGACTCGTGCGATGAAAGAACCAACGCTTGAGAAAGTTCAGAACTTAGTGCATTCGATTATTATGAATCGCTTGGAAGATGAACAATTTGTTGAATGTGATATTACGTTGAAAGAGTTAGCGATCATCGAAAAGAATATCGTGGCTTCATTAAACGGAACATTCCACTCAAGAATTGAATATCCAAAACTTCCAAAAAAACAAGCTTAAGAGTTATCTCCCTTCAACAGGATTTGGTTGAGGGGAGTTTTTTTGTAAAAGCGAACTTTGAAGACCGTCAAAGTTCCAATAATGTAGGGAGTTTGTTACAATATTAGTGACGCTAAAAAAGGAGTTTTTAATATGATTATTGAAATTATCGATGAAACAGAAGTAGTACCAGAAAGCCATCAAGAACTTGTGCATAGTGTGGTTAGTTTTGCTGCGGATTACTTAAAAATCCCTGAAAACAAAGAATGTAGTATCTCATTTATTTCTAGCGAACGTATTCGTGAAATCAACCGTGAGTTTAGAAATATTGATAAGGTTACAGATGTGATTAGTTTTGCGTTAGATGATTCAGATGATGACTTTGAAAGTATGAAATCCATTATGGAAGAGGACGATAGCTTTGTAACTTCGATTGGAGATATCGTTATTTCTTTAGACCGTGCAAAGGAACAAGCAGAAGACTATGGACATTCGCTTGAACGTGAACTTGGATTCTTAGCACTGCATGGCTTCTTACACTTAAACGGTTATGATCACCAAACAGAAGAAGAGGAAGCTGAAATGACAGGATTGCAGAAAGAAATCCTAGAAGCATATGGGTTGAAACGTGATGACGCATAAACAAACAGAAAAGAATTCTAACTTTTTGACGTCACTAAAGCATGCCATAGATGGTATTAAAACAGTGATTCAAGAAGAAAGAAACATGAAGGCGCATCTCTGCATTGCAGGGCTAGCGATTATAATTAGTTTTTTCTCTGGTTTATCAGCAGTCGAATGGTGTTTTATTTTACTGTGTATTTTCATTGTGTTTCTCATGGAAATCTTAAACACCGTTGTCGAAAATTTAGTCGATTTACTAGTGAAGAAGGAATATCACATTGAAGCAAAGAAAGCAAAAGATATTGCAGCTGGTGGAGTGTTACTCAGCGCTAGTTTTACTGTAGTTATTGCAATGATCATTATTTTGCCAAAATGGATTCATTTTTAAGGAGAGAGTATGACAAAACCATTTAAATCAGGATTTGTAGCGATTGTAGGTCGTCCTAATGTCGGCAAATCAACATTTATGAACTATGTGCTAGGTCAAAAGATTGCCATCATGTCTGACAAGGCACAAACTACAAGAAATAAAATCCAAGGAGTTTATACGAAAGAGGATGCGCAAATCGTCTTTTTAGATACTCCAGGGATTCATAAACCAAAACATGAACTAGGGGAATTCATGGTGAAGAGTGCCTATTCTGCGCTAAAAGAAGTAGATGCGGTCTTATTTATGGTGAACGTTAGTGAAAAACGTGGACCAGGAGACGACTTCATTATTGAAAAGCTAAAAGGGATTAAGACACCGATTTTCTTAGTATTAAATAAGATTGACCTTGTAACTCCAGAAGTGCTATTAGAACGTGTGGAAAGTTATAAAGATGCACTTGATTTTGCTGGTGTATTCCCAATTTCAGTACTACAAGGTAATAATGTGAACGAACTAATGGAAGGCCTCATTAACGCACTTCCTGAAGGACCACAATATTATCCAGCAGACCAAATCACCGATCACCCTGAGTACTTTGTTGTATCAGAATTGATTCGTGAGAAAATTTTACAATTAACACAGGAAGAAATTCCTCACTCAGTGGCTGTAACAGTGGATAAAATGCAAAAAGATGAATTCGATAAAGTACATGTGTATGCGAATATCATTGTTGAGCGAAAATCGCAAAAGGGCATTATTATTGGTAAAGGTGGACGTCTCTTAAAAGAAATCGGGACGAGAGCGAGACGCGATATTCAACAATTACTTGGAAATAAGGTTTACCTTGAACTGTGGGTAAAAGTTGAGAAAGATTGGCGTAAACGTAAGAGTAACTTACAAGAATACGGATATCGAGATACAGACTATAGAGATTAGGATGGAATCAAATGGATTATTATCACTATTTTGATGGAATTGTCTTAATGCGACAGGCGTATCGCGAGAAAGATATGCTTGTTAAAATTTTGACGAGAGACCACGGAAAGTTAATGTTCTTTTTACGAAATGCACAGCAAAGCAATCATCCATTAACAGCTGCAACACAGGTGTTTACAAGAGCGACTTTTCTTGGGCATATTCATCAAAATGGGTTTAGTTTCCTAAAGGATAGTCACGATATAAAGCCTGCGACGATTGTCTTGCAAGATGTAAAGGCACAAGCAGTTTTAGCGTATTTAACGCAATTAACAGATGCGGTGATGGATGACCATATTGTGAACAAGACGGTGTTCCAACTGCTTTGGGACTCTATTGAAGCCATTAATAATGGAGTCGATGCGGAAGTGATTTTGCGTTTCTTTGAAATCAAGATTCTACGTTACTATGGAGTCGAGGTGGAATGGCAACATTGCGTCATTTGTAATCGAGATACAGACTTGGTCGATTTTTCAATTCAGAAACATGGATGCCTGTGCAAGAATCACTTAGACGAAGACGAGTATCGCATGCAATTGTCTAGAAAGGCATTGTATGTCGCAAGGCAATTAGCGCTTGTGAATACTCCAAAACAAATTGGCTCTATTCAGTTATCGAGTGAGACTACAAGTGAATTAAGACGCCTGTTCGATACTATTATAGAAGAGTATGTGGGCATTCGTTTGAAGAGTAAAAAATTCTTAGATCAGATGGTCGAATGGGAAACGTTAATGCAGAAAAGAGGACAAGATTAAGAGTAGCGCAAAACGCTGTCTTTACTTGACTTTTTAAGCAATTATCGGTACTATAGTGAAAGATTAATAGGACGTTGACGGTGAGATTTTTAATGATAAAATGTCAAAGAGAGTATGGGCTGGTGGAATCCATATCATGGTCATTAAAAGTGGCGCACTTGAGTCTATCAACAATGAAGCTTGGTTTTAAACCAAGAAATTAGGGTGGAACCGCGATTAGTCGTCCCTATGTATGCTTTTTGTGTACATAGGGACTTTTTATTTAGTCAAAGGAGGAAATAGTATGGATTTTACAATGGTCATCCCAGCTTCAGAATTCAAAGATTTTCAATTGAAGGTGGTGTCATTAGCGCCGATTAAAGTCAGTGTGATCGGTCATGATGACGAAGTGTTGGAGCAATTCCAAACAAGTGTTAACCATTCAATGTACGGTTTTAAAACGAAAAATGAAGCGATTAAAGAAGTGAAATGTGAAGTGATTCCTGGAGTGATTTATGAATTTTATCCAGTAGTGAATGCACAATAGAAAGGGGAACAATTATGGCAAAAAAATTAAGTGTTCAAGAAATTATTTTAACATTACAAAATTATTGGTCTAACCAAGGATGCTTGCTTCTTCAAGCATACGATACTGAAAAAGGGGCAGGGACAATGAGCCCTTATACATTCCTTCGTGCCATTGGGCCTGAACCATGGAATGCAGCATACGTGGAACCTTCACGTCGTCCTGCAGATGGACGTTACGGGGAAAACCCAAACCGTTTATTCCAACACCACCAATTCCAAGTGGTGATGAAACCATCTCCTGAAAACATTCAAGAATTATATTTAGGAAGCCTAGAAGCTCTTGGAATCAACCCATTAGAACACGATATTCGTTTCGTGGAAGATAACTGGGAAAACCCATCTCTTGGCTGTGCTGGTTTAGGATGGGAAGTATGGCTTGACGGAATGGAAGTGACTCAATTTACGTATTTCCAACAAGTTGGTGGACTAGAATGTCACCCTGTAACAAGTGAAATCACTTATGGTTTAGAACGTCTTGCTTCATACATTCAAGAAGTAGAGAGTGTATATGATTTAGTATGGACTGGAGATGTTAAATACGGAGATATCTTCACTCAACCAGAATATGAACATTCTAAATACGCTTTTGAAGAGAGCAATGCAGAATTATTAATGCAATTATTTACAGACTTTGAAAAAGAAGCTACTGTCTTAATGGAAAAAGGCTTAGTGCACCCAGCTTATGACTATGTATTGAAATGCTCTCATGCATTTAACTTAATGGATGCTCGCGGAATTATTTCTGCAACAGACCGTGCTGGATTCCTAGGCCGTATTCGTAAAATGGCTCGTACAATCGCGAAAACATTCGTGGCTGAACGTGAAGCATTAGGATTCCCATTATTGAAAGAGAAATAAGAGAGTTTGGAGGAGAAAGAATGACACAATCATTATTATTAGAAATCGGTTTAGAAGAATTACCTGCTCAATATGTTCGAACAAGCTCTGAACAATTAGCAAAACGTGTAGAAGACTTCTTCAAAGATGAAAACTTAGAATTTGAATCTGTAGAAGCATTTGCCACTCCAAGAAGATTCGCGGTTCGTGTAAATGGCTTAGTCGAAGAACAAGCTGACCGCGAAGAAATCTTCAAAGGACCATCACTTGCAATCGCTCAAAAAGATGGTGCATGGACAAAAGCAGCTGAAGGATTTGTTCGTGGTAAAGGTTTAACAACAGATGATATTTACGTTGAAGAAGTGAATGGCGTTGAATACATTCATGTGAAACAACATATCGCTGGTAAATCAACAAAAGAAGTGGTTAAAAACTTATCTTCTGTGATTACAGATATGAAATTCCCAGTGACAATGCGTTGGGCAGCTCATACATTTGAATACTTACGTCCAATTCACTGGATTGTTGCGTTATACGGCAATGAAGTGATTGAAGAAATTGGCGTATTAGATGTCAAAGCTGGACGTACTTCAAGAGGTCATCGTTTCTTAGGAAAAGAAGCAACAATTGAAAACCCAGAAAGCTATGAAAAAGCTTTAGCTGAACAATTTGTCATCGTGAACCAAGATGAACGTAAAGCTCTAGTACGTAAGCAAATTGAAGAATTAGCTGCTAAGAACAACTGGATTATTCCAATCGATGAAGACTTATTAGAAGAAGTAAGCTCAATCTTAGAATACCCAACAGCATTTGCGGGTACTTTTGATGAAAAATACTTAGTTGTTCCAGAACCAGTATTAGTTACATCAATGAAAGAACACCAACGTTATTTTGTTGTGTATAACCAAGAAAAACAATTATTACCATTCTTCGTTTCAGTTCGTAACGGGAATGACTATATGATTGAAAATGTCGCTAAAGGAAATCAAAAAGTACTAACAGCTCGTCTAGAAGATGCTTTATTCTTCTACGAAGAAGACTTAAAGATTCCGATGACAACTTTCTTGAAGAAATTAGAAACATTAAACTTCCATGCCAAAATTGGTTCTATGACAGAGAAGATGGACCGTGTGCAATTACTTGTAGGACGTATTGCAAAAGAATTGAACTTACCAAGTGATGTTGTTGTCACAGCACAACGCGCCGCTTCAATTTACAAATTCGACTTAGTAACAAACATGGTTGGTGAATTCCCTGAATTACAAGGAATCATGGGTGAAATCTATGCCTTGAAACAAGGAGAAACTCCTGAAGTGGCTCAAGCAATCCGTGAACACTATATGCCAACAAGTGCAGATGGTGATCTTCCAACTTCTGTACCAGGTGCTTTACTTGCAGTTGCAGATAAATTAGATACTTTCTTAAGCTTTACAGCTGCTGGAATGCTTCCAACAGGTTCAAACGACCCATATGCGCTTCGTCGTCAAGTAATGGGGCTTGTACAAATTCTTGCGGCCTTTGATTGGAACATTGAAATTGAAGACTTTACAAAACTATTGTTAGGTCTTGATTACGCATCGTTCCTATCAGGTAAAGAAGATGAAATTGAAGAGTTTATCTTAAGCTTCATTCGTGAACGTGTGGCACAACGTATTGCTATGATTACAAAACGTCATGATATTATCGATGCGGTTGTAAACAGTCATACTTCATCAATTCCTGAACAATTGAAAGCTGCAAAAGTTCTTTCAGCTGTTTCTGAATCAGAAGCATTTAAAGGAATTACAGAGGCCTTAAACCGTGTTATCAATATTAGTGCGAAAGCTCAAGATGATGCGAGTGGCGAAATTTTAGAAGATCGTCTTGAAACAGCAAGTGAACGTACTTTAGTAAAAGCGATTAAAGAACTTCATTCAAAAGTACAAACATTAACTCCTGAAGAACTTTATAGTCATTTAGAAGCATTAGCACCAAAAATCAATGATTTCTTCAATGAAAACATGGTAATGGTAGATGATGAGGCAGTTCGTCGTAACCGTCTAAGATTCTTAGGATTACTATCTCAAATCATTTTAGATTTCGCAGATTTCACATCATTAATCGTTAAATAAGACCCCTCACACAGAAAGGAGAGTGAATGAAATGGCAGTATTTTATGATCGTGCCACGATTCAAGTCAAAGCCGGAAAAGGTGGAGACGGAATGGTTGCGTTTCGTCGTGAAAAATACGTACCAGACGGAGGCCCGGCTGGTGGAGACGGCGGTAAAGGCGGAAGTGTCATTTTTAAAGTCGATTCAGGACTTAGAACTTTATTAGATTTCCGTCATAAACGTCATTTCAAAGCAAAACCTGGTGAAAACGGCATGAGTAAGAGTATGTATGGCCGTGGAGCAGAAGACTTAATCGTTAAAGTTCCACCAGGAACAATCGTTAGAAATGCTGAGACGAAAGCACTGATTGCTGACTTAGTAGAAGATGGGCAAGAAGTAGTAGTTGCTAAAGGTGGCCGTGGTGGTCGAGGAAATATCCGTTTTGCAACGCATAAAAACCCTGCACCAGACATTGCTGAGAACGGTGAACCAGGGGAAGAGTTTGAACTCGATTTAGAATTAAAAGTTTTAGCAGACGTTGGGTTAGTTGGATTCCCATCAGTAGGGAAATCGACTTTACTATCTGTGATTTCAAGTGCAAAACCAAAAATTGCAGACTATCACTTTACAACATTGAATCCTCAATTAGGAATGGCACAGTCTCCAAATGGCGAGCAATTCGTCGTTGCAGACTTACCAGGATTAATTGAAGGAGCCCATACAGGTGTGGGGCTTGGAATTCATTTCTTAAAACATATCGAACGTACAAAAGTATTACTTCATGTCATTGATATGGCTGCAATGGAAGGCCGCGATCCTTTTGAAGACTATAAGATTATTCAAGAAGAACTCGGAAGTTATCACTTACGCTTACTAGAACGTCCAATGTTGATTGTGGCGAACAAAATGGATCAACCTCAAGCAGAAGAAAACTTAGAGAAGTTCAAGAAAGATTTAGCAGATAGCTTAGCTGAAGGCGAAGAAATGCCAGAGATTTTCCCAATTTCTGCATACCGTCGCGAAGGCCTTCAAGCATTGCTGGCTAGAACTGCTGAAGTGTTAGAAGAAACAGAATTCTTCCCATTAAACGAAGAAGTAGTGGAAACACATATCGTTTATGGATTAGAAGAAGAGGAAGTACCATTCAAAGTGACAAGAGATCCAGATGGAACTTGGGTACTGTATGGTGACAAGATTGAAAAACTATTCAAGATGACAAATATGGAACATGATGAGTCTGTTATGCGATTCTCACGTCAATTACGTGGAATGGGTGTAGATAGCACTTTACGTGAAAAAGGCGCTGAAAATGGCGATTTAGTACGTATTCTAAACTTCTCATTCGAGTTCGTAGATTAAGGAGTTTTGAATATGATTGATAGAAGTGAGATGGAAAAACGTTTTTACGTAACTTCATTTGACGGCCTAAGAGCGATAGGAATCCTTAGTATCATTATTTATCACTTGTATTCTTATCGCTTGCCGGGTGGATTTCTTGGATTGGACATCTTCCTCATTTTAGCGGGTTACTTTATGACAAACCGCTTAATGACAAGTTTGATGAACGATGGAAAGATTCCTTTGAAGCAGTTTTTATTAAAACGACTAGCACGTATTGCGCTTCCTTTAATTGCAATGCTTGTTCTAGTGTTCATTTATATAACGCTGTTTCAAAATGAAATGTTGGTGAACTTAAGAGGATCATTTACTTCTAGTTTAGTCTTTTTAAATAACTGGTGGCAGATTTTCCAGGCACAAACGTTTATTCCAAACTTATTAACTGAAAATCCATTTGAGCACTTATGGTATATTTCATTAGCTTTTCAATTTTACCTATTGTGGCCAATTGTGTTCGCATTTTTAAGTTTATTCCTTAAAAAGCATAATTCTTTATTTGTAGCAATCATAGTGTTAGCTACTGCTTCATTTGGATTAATGCTCTTTAGTTATAAAGGTGCAGATTCATTAACGTATGTCACAATGAGCACAGGAACTCGATTATTCTCAATGCTGATTGGTTCATGTACGGCATTGCTATATCCTTTAGATCGTTTCCAAAAGGAACATAAATCTAGAGTGCCATATGAGCAATATTTAAGATTAATTCCGATTGTGTTAATGTTCATCTTGTTATTTACACTTGGACGTAACGAAGATATTACGTATCGTGGAGGAATGTTGCTCTTTGACTTAACAGTAGCTGCTGTTATTTTGATGAGTGTACATCCTAAGGTAGGAACGGGGATTTTATTTCGTTTCAAACCATTAACTGTGATTGGTCGTAGAAGTTTATCGTATTACTTATGGTTCTTACCAATTATTGTGTTATACCAAGCAAAAATGGGGATTGCTGGTTCAAGTAATTTAATTCACGGCATCATCCAATTAGTACTCATTCTTTTCTTTGGAGAAGTTTGGTATCAAGTGTTTGAGAAGAGACGTTATCTACAAATAGCCCGAAAATTGATGGGGCTGTTGAATGAAAAAACAGCTTATGGAAAACAAATCTTATTTGGAATCTGTGCAGTGCCACTCATTATTTTAGCTGTAGGACTTGTACAGTCTACAAGTAAATTATCTGAACAAGAGGCCACTCTTACAGAATTAATCCATACGAACCAAACAATTGTGGATAATACCCAACAAACAGATAAGAAGCTATTGAAGACGATTAACAACGTGGTTGGATTAACGCGTGAAGAAACAGTCTTTAGCAGTAATAGTTCGATTACCTTTATTGGGGATCAATCGCTACTTGCAATTGCGAATGAACTAACAACCATTTATCCAAATGCCGTGATGCATGCGACAACGATTGCCCAAGTAACAGATTTAGCTTCAACCATTAATGAACTGAAAGCAAAGAATCAATTACATGACACAGTTGTTTTAATGTTTGGGGCCAATAGTGCATTTACTAAAGGGCAATTGGAACGTGAATTAAAACGTATTGGGATGGAAAAACAAATCTTCCTTGTTACAACGACAACGTCTAAAACGTGGAGAGATGATGTGAATTCTGTTTACGCTGCTGTTAGTGAAAAGTATTCCAATGTCCATGTACTTGACTGGAATGAATATTCGAAAGACCAAGATTGGTTCTATTCACGAAAATCTTATGTAACAGAAGTAGGAGCTCATGAAGAAGCGCTCTTCTTTGCTAAGAAAATTTATGAAACATTGAGAGGAAATTAAAATGGAATTGCAATTTCTAGGAACAGGTGCTGGCGTACCTTCTAAAATGAGAAACGTCACTTCAATTGCATTAAAGCTTCTCGATGAGATTAATGAAGTGTGGTTATTCGATTGTGGAGAAGCTACACAGCAACAAATTTTAAATACAAATATTCGTCCTGGTAAGATTAAAAAGATTTTCATTACACATATGCATGGAGATCATATTTTTGGGTTACCTGGACTACTGACGAGTCGTTCTTTCCAAGGGGGAGAAGATGATTTAACCCTCTATGGTCCTAAAGGAATTAAGAATTTTATCGACACAACGATTCAAGCTTCTTGTTCTAAATTGGGATATCCTTTAAAAGTGGTTGAATTTGAAAAAGAAGGACTGCTTTTCGATGATAAACATTTTAAAGTGGAACTAAAACGACTCGAACATGGAATTCCTTCATATGGCTTCCGTATTACAGAAAAAGATCAACCTGGCGAATTGCAAGCTGACCGTCTAAAAGAGTTAGGGATTCCTTTTGGGCCACTCTATGGCAAGTTAAAAAAAGGGGAGACAATTACTCTAGAAGACGGAACGGTGATAAATGGACAAGATTATATTTCTCCAGATATTAAAGGACGTGTTGTGACCATTTGCGGAGATACTCGAAAATGTGAGGCTAGTGAAATCTTAGCGTATCGTTCAGATGTTCTTGTTCATGAGGCAACATACGAAGGAGATAAAGGGCAACAAGCCTATCGTCATTTTCATTCGACGAGTCTTCAAGCAGCTGAAGTTGCCAAAAATGCTGAAGTTAAGCGACTATTGTTAACGCATATCAGTGCGCGCTATATTGGAAAACAATCTCAAGAGTTGGAAAACGAAGCAAAAACCATTTTTGAGAATGTTCAAGTTGTAAAAGATTTCGATATTGTGAGTGTTGAAAGGATTAAACATCATGAAGGATGCTAAATGGTTTTCAAATCAAGTGGTTCTTGTGACGGGAGCTAGTGGTGGACTAGGTGCACAAATTGCGCTTGAATTGGCCAGAAGAGATGTACAGTTAATTCTAGTGGCTCGTAATGAATCAAAACTAGAGCAGGTAGCTGCTGAGTGCAAATCGTTCACATCTAAACCGGTTGATATCTATTCGTGTGATTTAACACTGGATGAGTCCGTTGAACAGTTACTAGCGACTCTTGATGAATCATATAAGATTACGATGGTCATCAACAATGCAGGTCTAGGGTACTTTAAATTAGCCAAAGACCTAAGTGAATCTGAGATTAGTCAAATGCTTCAGTTGAATTTGAATGCATTAATTAAAATCACACAGCATTTTGTTCCTCGTTTTATCGAAGAAAAAAGCGGAGTGATTGTGAATGTTGCGTCCCAAGCTGCAAAATCAGCGACGGCTAAATCGTCCGTATACTCAGCAACTAAATTTGGAGTGTTAGGATATTCGAATGCATTGCGTTTAGAATTAAAACCTTATGGCATCCATGTGATGACCGTCAATCCTGGACCGATTGCGACAGATTTCTTTGATAAAGCGGAGCCAACCGGGAAATACTTAGAGCAATTAGGTGCTGTAGTATTAGATCCAGTGAAGGTTGCAGGAGAAGTTGTTAAAGGAATTGAAAGAGAAAAACGTGAAGTGAATTTACCAAAATCAATGAACTTTGCGAGTAAATTAAATGTTTTATTCCCGAAATTAGGAGATAGACTATTAGGGAGTATTTTCAATAAAAAGTAGAGGAGGTGTACGATGAGTTTTGCAAATTATGCATGGAAGTTAAAAGAGAATGTGGATGAAGAACTCGTAACATCTCTTTCAAGTGAAAGTGGTGTATCCGAAAATCTCGTTCGCTTATGTGTGGAACGTGGGATTCAAACAGCAGAAGAGTTGCAAGAATTTCTTTCGCCAACACCACATCTAATCCACGACCCATTCCTATTACATGATATGGATAAAGCGGTAGGGCGTATTCAAGAAGCCATTGAAAATGGTGAATTAATTCATATATACGGTGACTATGATGCAGATGGGATTACGAGTACAACGATTCTCTACGAAACGCTTGAAATGCTAGGAGCTCAAGTATCGTACTATTTACCGAATCGCTTTACTGATGGCTATGGTCCTAATATTCCAGCATTCCAACGTGTGATAGAAGAAGGCCATACGCTTATTATTACAGTAGACTGTGGAATTGCCGCTCATGAACCAATTCGTTACGCGATGGAGAATGGCTGTGATGTGATTTTAACGGATCACCATGAAATTCCAAGTGAAATCCCAGAAGCTTATGCAGTGGTCCATCCTCGTCATCCAGAGGCAAACTACCCATGTCGAGATTTATCTGGTGCGGGAGTGGCGTTTAAGCTTGCTCATGCGCTTCTAGGAGAGTTTCCAGAAGAAATGGTAGAACTAGCAGCGATTGGAACGATTGCGGACTTAGTGAGTCTTACTGATGAAAATAGAACGATTGCTAAACTAGGAATCGCTCAAATGAAACAAACACAGCGTATTGGGCTTGTGACACTCATTGAGAAGTTGTCCATTAAAGTGGATAAATTAGATGAGAAGACGATTGGTTTCCAAATCGGACCGCGTTTAAATGCGTTAGGACGTCTTGGAGATGCCGCACCTGGAGTTCAATTGCTGACAACATTTGACGATGAAGAAGCACAAAGTATTGTCGATTTCATGCAATCAGAAAACGAAAGACGTCAAGCTATCGTAAATCAAATCGTCGAAGAAGCCACTCCGATCATTCAAGAACAGATGAATCAACCAATCCTTGTGTTAGCTCAACCAGGTTGGCATGAAGGCGTTCTTGGAATTGTAGCGAGTCGAATCGTTGAACAGACGGGAAAACCAACCATCGTCTTAGGAATAAGTGAAGACGGCTTAACAGCAAAAGGTAGCGGTCGTTCATTTGGAGAATTTAATCTCTATGATGCGTTAACTAGTGTGAAAGACCATCTTCTAAAATTTGGTGGACATCATATGGCTGCTGGATTGACAGTTGAAACGATACTGCTTCCAACGATTATTGAGAGATTAGAACAATACGCGAAAGACCATCAAGACTTGTTAGATGCGAAGGCGACATTAACGATTGATGAAGTTCTTCCATTAAAAGACATTACAGTTGATTGGATTGAATCATTAGCCGCTCTGAAACCATTTGGTACGGACAATCCAGAGCCGGTTGTTTCTCTAGAAGGCATCCAAGTAGCGTCAACACAATTACTTGGTGCGGATAAACAGCACTTGAAACTTAATTTGAAAGAGTCCAATTCTTCAAACACACTTCAGGCGATGGCCTTTAGTAAAGGGGAATGGGCAGCATCTCTTCAACCAGATACCAAGATTAGTATTGCTGGGACATTAGAGATTAATGAATGGCAAAATAATCGCCTTCCTCAATTATTAGTAAAAGATATCGCCGTTAAAGGTAGAGTCGTTATTGATTGGCGCACTTCTAAGATTACAAAAGATCATCTTGCTGTTGAAAATGCACTTTATCTAGCAACAAACGAAGTGTACTTGAAGGAACTAGAAACAAGAATTCCAAGCACTTCAAATGTGATGGATTTTGCATCTTTTGTAGCTGCAAACGAAATTCCAACTGCTAAAGCAATTGTGTTATTCGACCTACCAGAAAAGATTGAAAAAGTGGAATCCTTCTTTAAAATGAAATGGACTCAACCTCTTTATGTAATCGCATATACGAAGAATTCCGTTGTGACAACTGGTATTCCGGACAAGCCTAAATTTGGTAGTGTGTATAAATATATCCAATCACATGGACAAATTCCTTACAATGAAAAACTAGTTTCGGTTGCTGGATTCCTAAAAATTCCAGTCGAACAATTCCGAGTGATATTAAAAGTGTTTTTTGAGTTGGAATTTGTTAAAATAGTAGATGGACATTTAATGATTAACGAAAGTCCAAAAACAAATGACTTAGAAGAGTCAACCTTATTGAAAAAGTTAAATGAACAAATGTTGCTTGAAAAGAAATTCAACTATAGCCAGTTCCAAGAACTTAAGAGTTGGATGGACTCACAACAAGGTAAATAAAAGGAGGAGTTCTCAATGAACTTGAAAGAATATATTGCTAGTGTTCCAAACTATCCTAAAGAGGGTATTATTTTCCGTGATATTTCACCATTAATGGCAAACGGTAAAGCGTACCAATACGCAACACAACAAATCGTTGACTATGCACGTAAAATTGGTGCTGAAATGATTGTTGGACCAGAAGCACGTGGATTTATCGTTGGATGTCCAGTAGCGTACGAATTAGGAATTGGTTTTGCACCAGCTCGTAAAAAAGGAAAATTACCTCGTGAAACAGTCGCTGTTGAATATGATTTAGAATATGGTTCAGCAGAATTACATTTACACAAAGATGCTGTAAAACCTGGCCAAAAAGTTCTTATCTGTGACGACTTATTAGCAACAGGTGGAACAATGGCTGCCGCTGCAAAATTAGTTGAAAAACTTGGTGGTGAAGTAGTTGGTTTAGCGTTCTTAGTAGAGTTAACAGACTTAAAAGGTCGCGAAAAAATTAGCGAATACGACATCTTCACATTGATGGAATACACTGAAGACGAAAGATAATAAATAAAGAAGACTTCCTTAGCCAGTTGGGGACTGACCCCAAAAAG
>JUUF01000196.1 GCA_001058355.1 Carnobacterium maltaromaticum | reverse complement strand
GTGCTTAAACGTCTAACTTTTTCATTTATTGTGTCTTCTCTTGATACGATATTAGTAATTTTGATTTCTCCATCCTCATTTGTGGATAGAGATTTTTTAATACTTGCTACTCTTCCTTCTACAATCAAAGCTGGCTCATAATTATGATCCACAATGATTACTGTATCTCCGATGTTTACTTCTCCAGGAAGCATATTGATAGGTACATCGTAAGTTACCTCTGGATGGTTCCATTGTTTCAACTTGATAACAGC
>JUUF01000195.1 GCA_001058355.1 Carnobacterium maltaromaticum | reverse complement strand
AGAGTCAGTAATTCACATCGGTTACTGAACCGTACTACAATCATTATTGGATCCGTAGGATTTTTTTCTTTGCTTCCTTTGGTACCAAGAACTTGGTGTTCTGCGTTTCGAGGAGGGTTCACTTATCCCAATCAAAATGACATATACAAACCCTCCTTTTTAAAAGGGAAGAGTTGTCAGAGAGAAACAAAAAACGGAGCTGGGAGACTCCGTTTTTTAATCAAATTCAAGTTGTTTTGGTTTTAGAATGGCGGCAGCGATAGTGAAGATAAATGCGCCTATGAAGGTTGGGACAATCCACTCAAGGCCGTATGTGGCTAGCGGGAAGGTGCTAATCCACGTAGCTGTGTCTTCGAGTAGGTTTCCGCCTAAAAGTTGTGAAAGGGTATTGATTCCTTGTACGAGGCCGACGATTCCGGCACCGATGACTGCTCCAAGATACGTCCAATCGTATGGGACGTATTTATCGAAGGCAGAGAAAAGAATCAAGGCAATCATAATCGGGAAGATAAAGGTCAACACTGGAACGGCTAGGTTAATGAGTGAATCTACGCCGACAAGTGAGATGATGAATTCTACCGCCACAGTGACAAGGATGATTTTCTTATATTGTAATTTTCCTTTTGAGACTTCTTCGAAATACTGACCGCAAGTAGTTGTTAGTCCAATCGCAGTTGTGAGGCAGGCGAAGCAGACAGCCAGTCCCATCGCGAGTTGTCCCCAAGAACCGAGTAAGTTCTTCACGATTGTTGTAAGCATTGCGGCACGTTGCGCAGTTGTGTCGATGACTGTGCTCATGCTGGCTCCGCTGTAAGCGAGTGTTGAGTACACGACTGCGAGCAGGATGAACGCGACGATTCCAACGCCGAACATCATTCTGAATTGGTCTTTTTTATTTAAATACCCACGGCGCGTAATATCTTTCATCACGACTCCGGCCAAGAGTGGCGCTCCGAGCACGTCCATGGTTTGATACCCTTCTTTAAATCCTTGTGCGAAAAGTCCAGTTCGATCCGTTGCAGCAAAGCTCGCATTTGGTTGAAGAACTGCTCCGACAAAAATCAAGAAGAGGATAATTAGGAGAATCGGTGTTAAGTATTTTCCGATGGCATCCATGACGGAGTTTTCCTGATACGTGATCCAGAGAACAATCCCGAAGAATACGAGAGATGTGATCCATTGTGGTGCTTCTGGGACATACGATTGTACGAAAATTTCATGTGTGGACGCTCCGGTACGTGGAACGGCAAAAATCGGTCCGATGAGGAGGACACAAATTGCAGCAAGTGCGCTTGCAAAAAGTGGATGAACTCTGCGTCCGACGTTTAGTGCACTTCCGCCAAGAGCCGCCACAACCATCACGGCAATAATCGATAATAGTGGGTCGCTAATGAGGAAGGCAAGGGTCGCAATTCCCCAGTTTTCTCCAGCTGTTACGCCGAGGTAAGGTGGGAAGATTAAGTTTCCGGCACCAAAGAAGATGGCGAACAGGGCAAATCCTATAATAATCGTATCTAATAATTTCTTTTTCATTGAGTCACAGCCTAACATTAAAAAATGATTAGAAACAGTGTACCATAAACTTCTCTCGAATGCACTAAAAAATAAAACCAAACATTATGTTAAATGGTTTATTTATCGTTCGTTTTTAGGTATAATAAAGCGTGCAAGAAAACCATTTTAAAGGAGCGTAACTCATAAATGCGTAAAGTTTATTTAAACCACGATGGTGGCGTAGATGATTTAGTATCATTATATTTACTATTAAAAATGGAAGACGTGGAATTAGTAGGAGTCGGCGTTATCGAAGCAGACTGCTATTTATTACCAGCGGTGGAAGCCAGCAAGAAGATTATTCATAAGTTCGGTTCTGAAAAGGACAAACAATTGAAAGTCGCTTCTTCAGACTCACGCCCTGTGAACCCATTCCCGAAAGAGTGGAGAATGCATGCCTTCACAGTGGACGCACTTCCAATCTTAAACGAACATAAACCAATTACGGTGCAAGATTCACCATTAAAAGCGCACGAAGATTTAATCCGTGCCTTAAAAGAATCCAACGAGAAAGTGGACCTTGTATTCGTAGGACCATTAACAGACTTGGCACGTGCGTTAGACCAAGACCCAACCATCGAAGAAAACATCGGTAAACTGTACTGGATGGGTGGAACTTTCCTTGATATGGGGAACGTGGAAGACCCTGAACACGACGGCACTGCAGAGTGGAACGTGTACTGGGATCCATTTGCGGCAAAACGCGTTTGGGAATCAGGCATCCAAATCGAACTTGTGGCGCTTGAAAGTACAAACATGGTGCCATTATCTCTAGATGTCCGCGACCGCTGGGCAAGAGAACGTGCCATCGAAGGTGTTGACTTCTTAGGTCAATGTTACGCCATCGTTCCGCCGCTCACTCACTACGTAACGAACTCTACTTATTTCCTATGGGACGTATTAACGACTGCTTCATTCGGAAAAGAAGACCTTGTGAAACGTTCTGTTGTGAACAGTGACGTAATCGTGGCCGGTGCAAGCCGTGGCCGTACCGTCAAA
Source organism: Carnobacterium maltaromaticum (assembly GCA_001058355.1). Taxonomy (GTDB): domain Bacteria; phylum Bacillota; class Bacilli; order Lactobacillales; family Aerococcaceae; genus Granulicatella. The sequence continues at coordinate 749 of JUUF01000195.1, read as the reverse complement.
GCCGAAAATGGCCGCCCAGTCGACCTTGTCTACCACGTCGATTGCGATGCCTTCTTCGACTACATCACTGATTTAGCGAAAAAATAATGATGAAAGTGCAGGGAAAATTTCCTGTACTTTTTCATGTATTTCTATTGACAACGTTCCAAAACGGGAGTATACTATATTCATAGTTTAGAATAATTCTAAATTAGAAACAGGAGGTAATAAATATGTCAAAAGAACAAACAAAACAAGTATTAAATCAATTAGTGGCTGATTTAAGCCAACAATCAGTAATCGTACACCAAGCTCACTGGTACATGCGCGGTGCAACATTCATAACAATGCATCCATTAATGGATCAACACATGGAATTATTAGACGCTCAATTAGATGAAGTTTCAGAACGTTTAATCACATTAGGTGGAGCTCCTTATTCAACTTTACGTGAATTTGCCGATAACACTAAGATTGCCGATGCCAAAGGAAACTACAGCGACAGTATGGAAGACCGCATCCGTCATTTATTAGTAGGTTACCGTTACTTAATCGACCTTTACCAAAAAGGTATCGACGTAACAGGTGAAGAAGGCGACGATGTAACACAAGATATCTTCATCGGTGCAAAAGGCGCATTAGAAAAATTAGTTTGGATGCTTACAGCAACAATCAACGAAGCACCAGGATTATAATTCTACAGACTCCAGGCTGGACAATTTGTCCGGCCTTTTTCTTTTCCCCAAATTCTGAAAATTATCATATATGAT
>JUUF01000194.1 GCA_001058355.1 Carnobacterium maltaromaticum | reverse complement strand
GCTGTTATCAAGTTGAAACAGTGGAACCATCCAGAAGTGACGTATGATGTATCAATTAGTTTATTACCGGAAGAAATCAATATCGGCGATACAGTATCCATTGTAGATAACAACTTCGAACCAGCATTGGTTGTAGAAGGTCGTGTTTCAAGCATCAAGAAATCCATTGCGACAAAAGATAGTGGCGAAATTAAAATTACGAATATCGAATCCAAAGAGGATACGATCAGTGAGAAAGTTAGACGTTTAAGCAC
>JUUF01000193.1 GCA_001058355.1 Carnobacterium maltaromaticum | reverse complement strand
TTAGCCAGTGGATATTTATTCGATTATTTATTGTTGTTAAAGAAAGACGTCCACTCTCCGCGTCTTATAATAAGCATCTCTTCGGCCTTCATACAATTGAACTCCGTCTTTTTCAAAAAGATTAGCTCCTATAATACTCTCCATTGCTATATTAGCTGAATCCTTCTTCAATTTATCCTTAGGACGTGAAATAATCAGGTTCTTTGTTTTTCTGTCACTCCCTTTGAATCGTAAATGCAGTTTCTTCTCAACAAATGTATGATGTGTCATAATTTTTCCTCCTCATTTCTATTCATAATCTAATAAGTCTTACACTTATAAAAACAAATTTAGGAGTTAAATTGCTATGCTCTAAGAGATTTTTTCTGTGAATATTTGTAATTTTGTGATTCTATTTAGGCAGTTTTTTCTTTTTTACTTTCACTTCTACCTCGTAACCACAACGATAGGCTAAATCCAAAAGAGTAAGAATAGTCGGATTATGGTCTCCACTCTGCAATCTCGAAAGATTTGATGCTTTAAGATCGACTTCTTTTGCAAAACCTTCTAAAGAAAGTCCTGTCACCGTTTGTAACTTTGTCATTTGTAACGCAACTCGCTGCATCATCATTTCCTTTTCTAAATCATACTCAAACGTCGGATATTCTGATGAAAGCTTGCAAAGTTTTGAAGTTAGGTACGTCCCCATCGTCCATCTCCTCCTTAACATTTTTTGAAAGGGTTATTAGCAATCCGTGTTTCCCTTTATACCATCGGCCCCATTTTTGAATCATCTCTTCTGTTAATCCATCTTCTTGCAGTATTTTTAATATGGCTGCATACTTTACTTTTTCTTCGTATGAATACTCATCTAGCCGATCTACCATATCTTTTTCGATTTTAAACTTGCGCTTCATCTCTCCCACCTCCACACCTTAAAATTATCATATATGA
>JUUF01000192.1 GCA_001058355.1 Carnobacterium maltaromaticum | reverse complement strand
AGTAACATTACTAAACGGTCTAAACCAAGAGCAATTCCTCCGTGTGGTGGGAAACCGTAATCTAATGCGTCTAATAAGAATCCGAATTGACTTTCTGCAGATTCTTTTGTGAATCCTAATACTTTGAACATCGCTTCTTGCATGTCGCGACGGTAAATACGTAATGAACCTCCACCTAATTCATATCCGTTTAATACGATATCGTAGGCTTGTGCTTTCGCTCCTGCTGGATCATCGATTAATGCTTGAAAATCTTCGTTCACTGGACGAGTGAATGGGTGGTGCATTGCAACATAACGGTCTTCTTCAGCGTCATGTTCTAATAATGGCCAATCAACAACCCATAAGAAGTTGAATTTGTTTGTATCGATTAAGTTATGTTTCTTACCAAAGTGTAAACGTAATTCAGATAATGATTGAGCAACCACTGATGGTTTGTCTGCACAGAAGAACACGATATCTCCTACTTCAGCATTAATACGTTCACGAAAAGCAGCTTCTTGGTTCATGATGAATTTCGCGATTGGTCCTTTTAGACCGTCTTCTTCAACTTTAATCCATGCTAAACCTTTAGCTCCGAATTTAGAAACAAAGTCTGCTAAGCTATCTGCATCTTTACGAGAGTATTCGTCTGCAAGTCCTTTTAAGTTAATAACTTTAACTTCACCGCCGTTTTCGATACATGAACTGAACACTTTAAGGTCAGATTCTTTCATGATGTCACTTACGTCGATTAATTCTAGGTCGAAACGAGTATCTGGTTTGTCATTTCCGTAACGAGCCATTGCTTCAGCAAATGAAATACGTGGGAATGGCGTTTGAACATCCACATCCAATGTGTCTTTCATCACTTTCTTCAATAAGCCTTCCATCATTTCTTGAATTTCTTCAGCGGATAAGAAACTTGTTTCAATATCGACTTGTGTAAATTCTGGTTGACGGTCTCCACGTAAGTCTTCGTCACGGAAGCAACGAACGATTTGGTAGTAACGGTCTAATCCAGCACCCATCAACAATTGTTTAAATGTTTGTGGTGATTGAGGTAAAGCGTAGAAGCTTCCTTCGTGAACACGTGATGGTACTAAGTAGTCACGTGCTCCTTCTGGTGTAGATTTAGCCAAAATTGGAGTTTCAACGTCGATATACCCTTCGCCATCTAAATATTCACGAATTGAGCGTGTCGCTTTGTGACGTAAGCGTAAGTTTTCTAATACTGGGCGACGACGAATATCTAAGTAACGATATTTCAAACGTAATTCTTCTGATGCTTTTTGTTCGTCATCGATATAGATTGGAGAAGTTTTTGCTTGAGAGAACACTTCTACTTCATCGACTAATAATTCAAATTTACCCGTTTTAAGGTTTGGGTTTTCTAAGCCTTCGCCACGATACGCCACTTCACCTGTAACTTGAATTACGTATTCAGAACGTAATTTTTCTGCAATTTCAAACGCTTCTTGATTACGCGCAGGATTGAAGACAACTTGCATAATACCTTCGCGGTCACGTAAGTCGATAAAGATTACTCCACCGTGGTCACGACGTTTTGCCACCCAACCATCTAATGTGACGGTTTGTCCTACTAATTTTTCACTGATTAATCCACAATATTCTGTTCTTCTTTTCATATCCATCCCTCTTTCTATTTACCAAAGTACTCGTCAATAGCTGTTGTATCCATAGTGATTTGACGATAAATGCTATCGAAATCATCATATAGTTCTTGTAAATTAATTTTTACTTCTTTACCAGTCTTCATTACTTTCACTGGTACTTGTTTTGTTTCTAATTCTTCCTCACCTAGCGTGATGACCACTTTAGCGCCATATTTTTGAGCGTTCTTGAATTGTGGTTTTGCTTTACGTCCAAAGAAATCACGATCCACTGAGTAGCCTTGTTGACGAAGTGAAATAGAAAGTTTTAACACTTCCTCTTCTGTTTCTTCACCAAGTCCAACAATATATACATCTAGTTCTTGTAATTCAGGAACTTCAACTTGTTCATCCTTCATTAATAACACAAGACGTTCGATTCCAAGTCCAAATCCAAATCCTGGAGTTTCAGGTCCGTCGAGTTCTTGTACAAGACCGTCATAACGCCCACCACCGCAAATTGTAGTTTTAGCACCAAATGACTTAGAATCTGTCATGATTTCAAAAATTGTATCTTGGTAGTAATCGAGACCACGTACCATTGTTTCATCGATTTCAAATGGAATGTCTAGTGCATTTAAGTACTGTTGTACTTTTTCAAAGTGAGTACGTGCTTCGTCTGATAAGAATTCTAA
>JUUF01000191.1 GCA_001058355.1 Carnobacterium maltaromaticum | reverse complement strand
TGCTTTTTCAATCGCACGTTCGATGATATGACGTGGTACATTATAAGTTTTAGCACGGTCAATAACGAATTTTAATTTTTGGTTTGAATGAGGATCTGGTTCCCCTTGTTTTGCAGCTACATAGATTTCAATCCCGAATTTAGCGTAGATTTTACTATTGTTAGCATCTAATTTTGTTTTCTTTTCGACAATATTTGCCCATTTACGTCCCATTGTTTCACTCACTTTCTGATTTTCATCTGGACTTAACTCTTCCATTATACACAATCAAGACGCGGTTTGTTAAGTGTTTTCTACTAAAAAAGGGCCTATGAGCAAACTTTGCAGGAATTTTTGAGCTATAGGGTATGATAGGAGTGAGGTGAGAAAATGGACGAAGTAAAAATCATATATATATCCATGCAAACATGTGGGGTGTGTCATGCGGTTAAACCACGAGTAAAGGAACTTGCCAAAGAGTATAAGATTCCAGTAGAAGAAATCGATGCCACTCTTCATCCAGAAGTGGCCAGCCGCTATGAAGTGTTAACAGTACCGGCCGTTCTCTTGATGGTTGGGGACAAAGAATTCGCACGTCAAGCACGCTTTATTGATCTTTTGGAACTCGAAAAGCGCATCGTTCAGGCAAAGGCGTATGTGGAAAGTTAAAAATACAATGTTTTAATCGAAAAAACGTGGAGAAAGTAAGAAATCTCCACGTTTTTTGTATTGTTCCTGTTTTGTGACGGGAGTATAATGGGGATATCTTATAATTTTTTAGACATTGAAAAATGGGAGAACGAATCAATGAAACAGTATCTGCTCAAGCATAAAGTAGCATCTCTTGTTGTGGTGTTATTATCTTTTTTGGAAAATGCATCCTCTATTATTAGTATTTCGTTGAATGCACCAGCATTTAATGCTTTGGTAAAGGGCGATTTTTCTACGTTTTTAATGTGGAAGTTAGTAGGAATAGCTTTCAGTGGAGTTTATTTGGCATCGTTATATGGATATAATGTGCAGCTGAATAAGCTCATCCAAAAAATTAGCATTGAAATCCGAGGAGAAATTGCTGACAGAATCGGTCGTGCGAATTATTCAACAGTGACAGAAAAAGATGTTTCTGCGTACGTTTCATGGTTTACAAGTGATTTAGAGCAATTAGAAGACAATGGATTTGCTGTGTTATTCAACAGCATCGGAAGCGGAATGATGTTGATCTTTGCATTGATTTCTCTCTCATTATTCCATTGGGGATTAGCAGTCGTGACTGTTTTGGTAGCAGTGATGCTTATTCTCACGCCGAAGTGGTTTCAAAAACAAACCAAGGAAGCTACTTCAAATCTATCGGCTGCCAATGAAGAATTTACTACAACCGTTCAAAACTTATTTAAAGGATTCGAAGTATTTTATACCTCAAATGCAGTGGGACAATTTGTGAAGCGCATAAAAATTGCTTCAGATGCATTATCAGACGTTAAAGTAAGTTATCGAAAGAAATTTTCTTTTGTACAATTATGCATTTCGTTACTGAATTTCATTGGGAAAATCTCAGTGGATGTCGTAGCCGGAATCATGGTGTTTGCTGGAATGATTTCAGTAGGGGCATTTACTGCAGCAGGCTCTCTTACATTTAACTGCTTTGCATCGTTAGAACAAGTCGTTCAACAATTAGTTCAGTTAAAATCGATTCATGTTTATTTTGATAAATTTAATAGCTTAGAAGCAGATTCGAATTTACAACCAGACAACAGCTCTCTGCAACAGACTTTATCGTTACGAGATGTCACCGTCAGCGTGAATGGGCATGTCATTGTACAGCCCGTGACCTTCACTATCGAAAAAGGAAAGAAATATGCGTTGTTAGGGGATAGCGGTACTGGAAAATCAACGTTATTGAATTTCTTAGCCGGTCGAAATCACGAGTTTACAGGTGAAGTGATTCTCGATGGGAAGTCTCTTTCTAAGGAACAAATTGTACAGTTGCGTAATATTACTGCTTACAATCCTCAGAAGAACCATATTTTTAACGCCACAGTAAAAGATAATATTACGCTATGGGAAGAGCGTCCGTTTGAGGAAGAGTCTAGTCAAATGGGATTGAATCAATTTACGAATGCTCAGGAAGTTGTTAGTGAACATGGAACTAAGTTATCAGGAGGGCAACGACAACGATTAGCGCTTGCTAGAACGTTACTTGAATCAGATAAGGTGTTATTACTCGATGAAAGTACCGCGAATTTAGATTTGGAAAGTGCGCGAAGTATAGAAGCTCAACTCCTTCAAAATCCTAAACTAACCCTTGTGATTGTGACACATCATTTTTTTGAAGAACATCGCGATTTATTTGATGAAGTGATTTACTTAGGGAAGGAGAAATCATTATGAAACAGAAGTTACTACAACATCCATCTAAAGTAATGATTCTTCTCGTACTAGTGGTTATTAAGAGTCTTTTAACCGTAGCGAATATTGCAATTATTGCATTTGCCATTGACGGGTTAGTCGCTTTAAATGCTTGGCAATTTGTAGGAGCGTTGGCAATCCGGTTCGCTATGAAAGGGATATTATCGTATTCAGAATTCTTATTTTCCGTTCGACAAGAAAAATTCATTCAATTAGTCAATACGGAATTAAGGGAAGAAATTGCAGAAAAACTTCGCAAGGCGAATTATATGGAAATCACCAAACATGAATTTCCAGAGTATGTATCTTGGATGACAAATGATATGGAGAGAATCTCGTCATTGGGGCTTCCACTGTTCTTTACGATAACAGAAAGTGTACTAACGGTGCTGTTATCAATAGGCGTTATCCTTACTTATCACTGGTCTATCCTATTGTTCTTAGTGGTATTAATTAGCGGATTACTTTTGATTCCAAAATTATTCGAACCACATACGAAGAAAGTGCTGGAAAGTTATTCTGCAACCCAAGAAAAATTTTCTTCGAATGTACAAAATTTACTAGAGGGTTATTCTGTATTCTATGCATTAAATAAAATGGATACCTTTAAAAATCGCGTCCAATTTGAATCGAATGCTGTTAAAGATGCGGTGGTTCGTTTAATTCGCGCATTCATGCTCTCTGGAATTGCTTCAGGAGCAGTGAATAGTTTAGGTCAATCATTGAGTGCTATTTTAGTCGGCTATCTTGTAGTTAATGGAGTTGTATCGATTGGGGTTATGGGAAGTATTGGTTCATTTACAGGTGTTCTTTTCGGCAAAGTCAGCTTAATCGCGCAAAATTTAGTACAGTATAAATCTGTTCAAGTATATTTTGATAAATATGAATCCATCCTTCCTGATGAAATGCTACAAGAAGAACTAGAACTGAAGAACTCTCTAGAATTAAAATCTGTAGAAGTAGCGGTTAACGGAAAGAAAATTGTTAAACCTACTTCCTTTACGATTGAGAAAGGTAAGAAATATGCTCTAGTCGGGGATAGTGGAAGTGGAAAATCGACATTATTACATTTTCTTGCAGGAGAAAACAATGACTATTCTGGGGAAGTATATTTAGATGGAAAAGAACTAACGAGGGAACAAGTGGTTCAATTGCGTAGTGCTGTTCACTACAATCCGCAAAAGAATCATTTGTTTAACGCAACTGTTAGAGAGAACATTACATTGTGGGATAACACCAAAGAAATCTCACTCCCAGATGAGCTCGGCATTCAGCAATTCTGCCAATTGGATGATGCGGTTACCGAGCATGGTAGTCAATTATCTGGTGGCCAAAGACAGCGAATCTCTATAGCGCGAGCATTAACGCAACCAGATAAACTCCTTCTGTTTGATGAAAGTACGGCGAGCTTAGATATGGAGAGCGCTGCTCGTATTGAGAAAATGATTTTGTCTAATCCAGAATTAACCGTTATAATGGTGACACATCATTTTATCGAAGAGAATAGAAATCTTTTTGATCATGTGATTCAATTGGAGAACTAGCTGTAAAGGAGTATCTAAATGAAAACCATGAAAGAACGTATGCTCACGGGAGACTTGTATATTCCGTCTCTGACAGAAGGGCTAAGAGACTTATCCATTAAAGGGAAAAAATTAGCGCAACAATACAATCGTTTGGACTTCGATGATTTCGAAGGAAGACGAGCATTGTTGAAACAGTTATTCGGAAAAACAGGCGAGAAGATTTACATGGAGCAACCTGTCTATGTGGACTACGGAGTTCATACAACGATTGGCGAAGGCTTCTATGCGAATTTTGACTGTACATTACTAGACGTAGCGCCGATTACGATTGGGAACAACTGCATGTTCGGTCCGAACGTGTCGCTTGTGACGCCAGGACATCCAACCGATGCCGAAACGCGCAATGCGGGTCCAGAATTTGGCAAGCCGATTACGATTGGCAATAGCGTATGGCTCGGGGCAAATGTGACGGTGAATCCGGGAGTGACGATTGGCGATAATACAGTCATCGGGTCTGGATCTGTCGTAACAAAAGACATTCCAAGTAATGTGATTGCGGTCGGAAATCCTTGCCGCGTCCTTCGTGAAATTACCGAAGAAGAGAAGGCAGATTGGCGCCAAAAACACCAAGAACTATTAGAGGAACTTGGAAAATAAGATAGTAAATGAAGAAGGTCGTCCTAATAGGACGACCTTTTCGTTTGATTTATTTTTCAGTACAAGCAATAAAGCTTTCACGTAATTGGTTTTCTGGAAGGTTCTTTCCGATGAAGACCAATGTTGAGCCGCGTTTTGTATCATTCCAATCACGACCTCTTGAGATATCAAAGCTCATTTGAACCCCTTGGAAGATGATTTGGTAATCTAATCCTTCCACGTTTAAGATTCCTTTGTAACGGTATAATTCTGGCCCGTAAATATAGACAAGCTCGTTCAACCATTCGTTAATGTTTGCGAGAACTAAAGGTTTTTCAGTCTCGATAACGAATGAGTTAATACCGCTATGGTGGCTATGACTATGGTGATGATGATGCTCGTGATCATGGTCATGGTGATCATGTTCGTGTTCATGCTCATGGTCGTGATCGTGGTGCTCATGCTCATGGTCGTGGTCATGGTCATGATGGTGATGTTCGTGATCGTGGTCACCGTGCGCATGTGTATGGCCACATTCTTCGCAATATTCTTCTTCGACATGTTCTTGCATTTCTAAGATTTTCTTTTCAGATGCGTAGAACAATTCAAGCCCGAACATGTCGCTCATATGAACAGGACGTGCGTCAAGGTCTTGGATTTCCGCAAAAGCATTGATGCTACGAACTTCGTTAATCACTTTCGCGTAAATCGTTTCGTCTACTAAGCTATGTTTTGACATGAAAATCTTGTCCGCGAACCCAACTTGTTTTGCTGGTTCAGGTTGGTGCGCTGTTTGGTATAGGAAGTTTTTAGAATCCACAACCGTTAATACCGCATCTAAGATAAAGTGCTCGTTTAAGAATGGCACGTTAATAAATGTTTGTGCGATTGGAGCTGGATCAGCAAGACCTGTTGTTTCAAATAACACCCGGTCCACGCGAATGCCGTTTTGTTCTTTGACCATTAAAATGGATTTCAACATATCGGCAATGTCCGTACGAAGTGTACAGCAGAGGCAACCGTTATCCATTTGATAGATTTCTTCTTCAACGTCAAGCACGAATTGATGGTCTACACCGATTTCGCCGAATTCGTTAATGACAACAGCGATATGTTCGCCATGTTTTTCTTTTAAAACTTTGTTGATTAAAGTTGTTTTCCCAGCGCCAAGGAAGCCGCTGACGATTGTAACTGGAATTTTTTGTGACATAATTCTTCTCCTTCACCTTTTCCATTTTCTTCAAGTAAATTCATTGTAGCACTCTCTTAAAAAATATCAAAATAGACTGTTTCCAGCATTTGGTTGCGAATGTGCTATACTGAAACAGAGAAAACTAGAAAGAGTGTATCGAATGACAAAACAGGAAGCACCAAACGCGGCCATTAAGAAAATCGATTGGGCCGAGCAATTTATCAACCAACACTTACATGCCTTTCGTTGCCCGTATTGCCATGATGCGATGGTTTCTGCCGAGAATCATAGCGTCGTCTGCGAAAAGGGGCACAGGTTTAATATTTCGAAAAAAGGGACCTTGCATCTCATGAAGCAAAATGCGAATACAGATTATGATGCGCCTCTTTTCCATCATCGCTATGAACTGGCGCAGAGTGGGTTCTTTGAGCCTTTATTAGAGGCAATTTTGCTGCATCTTTCGGCAGACGAAGAGAAGTTTATTGTCGATATCGGATGTGGAGAAGGCAGTCATTTATCGTGGCTCTCTAAGCGCGTGAAGGCACCTTTATGCGGGATGGATATCGCAAAAGAAGGCATTCATCAAGCGTCGGTTCATTTTGGAAACCAGGCGCTATTCTTCTTAGGAGACTTGGCGAATTTGCCATTTGCGGATGAATCTTGTGGGACGCTTTTAAATATTTTAACGCCGTCGAACTATCAAGAGTTTATGCGCGTATTGGCTCCAGGAGGGACGCTCGTGAAAGTCATTCCTGGCAACGATTATTTAGCGGAATTACGCCAACAGCTCTACCGTTCGAATCCGGAAAAACAAACGTATTCGAATGCGGACATTCTAGAACGCGTGCAGTCCGAATGCCCTCAAGTCACGTTTGAAGAGGTACGCTACACGGTGGATTTAACCGAAGAAACCTATCGCCATTTACTCGAAATGACGCCTTTATACTGGGGAGCAAGTGCCGAAGATAAGGCCTATAGCACCTCTCATCCGCTCTCAAAAGTAACGGTGCACTATGTCGTGGCCATCGTGAAAAAGGGTGAAAACAAACAGGAAAAGTATGGTATAATAAACTTATTAACAAGCAGGAGGCCTAATAATGGGATTCAAAGATTTATTTTCTCGTAAAAAAGAAGAACCGAAAGTAGAAGAAAAACCGGTTCAACCAGAAGAAGTAAAAGAAGAGAAAAAGGAAGAAAAACAGGCAGTTGAGCCTGCTCCAAAACAAGTGGAAGAAAAAAAAGAAACTGAAGAACCACGTGTGTTTACTGTGGGGATTGAATATGTATACTCTGTGTCAAAAGACTCACCAGATATGGTCGTTGCCGGACAAGTCAACGGAACGGTTAAGGTTGGGGATGAAGTCATCCTTACAAAATTAGGTAGCGACGACGATGAACCGTTTCGAACAGCGGTTTACGGAATTCAAGTCGGTGAAGATCGCGTGATGGAAGCATCGAATAAAAAAGCCGTTTTATGGGTGGAGAATGCGACACAATTTTTCCCATATGTCGGAACAGTGCTTCACTCTGAAGGCGTTACTGAAAAACAACTCTATTCTGCATATATCAACGCATTAGGCGAACGCTTTATCGGTGTTGAAGGTGGCGTGCTTACGGATATGGACCGCGCGCATTTAACAGTATCGGACGTAGCTGAAATTTGGCGACTTCTTTTATGGTATTGCAATGCGAATGCTGAGAATGATACAGATGAAACACGTGAAGAAAACTTCAACAAGATTCGCACGCTTGTAATGATGGTTCGCGACAAATTATTCCTATTAGATGGCATTTACGCGGTTTATTCTAAGAAAACTGGTGAGCCATACTTATTTGCAAAAACAACGACAACCGATAGCGATAACTATGTCACTTCACCGCCAATGGTTCATTTCGTAACGAAGGCGTTTAAAGAAAACTTGAAAGAACAAAATGAAGATACGGAAGACTTAGAACTTCGCTATATCGACAATGGAGAAGACAAAGAAGGTATTCGAAACTTCATTAGAGAAGTCGTTTTACTCGACGGTGCGCAAGGCGTTCGCATCCTTTCTGAATATACTGCGATTGCAGCAGAGGGATTGATTGAGTTTCCAAACTACGAAGGCATGCGTGATGTAGACATTCCTGTAGAAAATCCAGGATTAGTTCGTTGGATGCTGCTTCTAGGTCAATTAGGAAAACCAGATACTCCTGAAAAAGAATTTCTACATGAAATGTACTTCCATTTCTTCGGACAAGAATTAGTGAAGTCTACTTTCATCGTGCCAATGCGTACGCATGGTGAAATTCCACAAGCTAACGAAAACGGCGTGACAAGTTTCAAAGAAGGCATGACGTTTGATTTAGCGATGGTCGAAGGAAGAGATAAGGAACAAGCCTTGATGTTCTTCACAGACTGGCTACGATTCCGCCAAAAATTCAAAGAAGAGTGGCAAGGGCTCATGCAACCACTCGATGGCAACCTAGGACTCCATGATGTAATTATCAACGGAACAGGAAACCCAGAAGCGGGTGCCTATATTACAGAAAGCATCTTTAACAAAATTAAAGAAGCCCACAAAAAAGACGCATAATGCATAATGAAGTGCACCCTGTCAAGT
>JUUF01000190.1 GCA_001058355.1 Carnobacterium maltaromaticum | reverse complement strand
ATTTTTTCTCCTAATTCTTGTAGTGTTTGATACGTTTCGCTTCCTTTTACTGGTTGCTCACTCAATTCTTTATAGGCTTTCGTCATTTCGTTTAATGACGGTACGCATGTATGAACAAACAAGTTTGCATCTGGAAGCTTCTCAGGGTGTGCCACTAATTCTTTGAAATAATCTTTCATCGTTACTGTAGTGTTATAGCGATTACTAATAATTCTTAGCTTTGTAAGACTTTGAATCGTCTCATCAATCTCTTGAATTTGTGTCTTCACCACTGACATTTTTTGTCTAAAATAGTCGATATCTTGTTTGGATAATCCTGATTGTTCATATCGTTCTTGCACCTTACTAGAGGTTTTATCTAACGGTCTCTTTGTTTTGCCAAAGACCGATTTCACTTCCATTTCTTCTGGAAATAGCATGAAGAAAAAGATACTTGCTAGTACGAGAAGTGAAAATAACAGCCTTACAGATGACCCGTAAATATGACTCATAAAGTAACGCGTTATGAATACAAACAAAACTAATTTGAGAAGTCTATTCCACTGTTTCATGGTACTCCCTCCTTATGAACTTATTGTATCATCCCCTAATTTTTGGACATGGTACTAAAGGCCGATTTCTATGGGACTTGAGGCTGAATAAAATAACGTAAAAAAAGGAATTAAACAGCCTTCACTGTCTAATTCCTTCTTGTTTTAATGAACTATTTTATTTTTTGCTTTTAGCAAATACGAATGCGCCACCTGTTAAGAACACTGCTGATAGAATCAGATATAAAGTTCCCATCGAAGTACCTGTATTTGGTAATTC
>JUUF01000189.1 GCA_001058355.1 Carnobacterium maltaromaticum | reverse complement strand
AAATAAATCCGCAAGGATTCTTTGGAATCAATTTATACTTTTTTCACGCTAAAAATCTTCAAAAATTCACATTTTACCCTGTAATATTTCACAAAAAATAACCATTTATGTATCAAAAAGGTCAGTCGTTAGGGTTATGTTACAGCTTTATTACAAGGTATTATCAATTCAAAGAAAATCAACATCCGCCTAAAGTCCTATGGTATTATAGTACCAAGTTAAGTTTTATTAAAAGCCGTGACCGGCTACTTCGAATATAAATTAGTGAGAAACATTGGAGGAAAATCACTTGAAGAAACGTTTATTAACAGTATTAGTAACAGGAACAGTATTATCACTAGGAGCTTTAGCGCCATCAGTTAACGCGCAAGATTTCGATTCACAAATCGAAACAGTTAACTCATCAATCGCTAACATTAATGAGAAAAAATCAGCAGTTAATTCTACAATCGATACATTAGCGAAAGAATTATCTGATGTACAAACTAAAATCGATGCAACTCAAGCTAAAAAAGCTGAAGTTCAAGAACAAATCGAAACATTAAAAGCTGAAATTGCTAAATTAGAAAAAGTTATCGCAGAACGTAACACACGTTTAGAAGAACAAGCTCGTTCAGTACAAACAAATGGTGCTCGTTCATACTTAGATTTCTTATTAAACGCTGAAAGCTTATCAGATGCGGTTAGCCGTATCGGTGTTGTAATGGATTTAATGGGTGCAAACCGCGAATTAATGCAACAACAAGCTGAAGACAAAAAACAAGTAGAATCTAAAGAAGAAGCTCAACAAGAAAAATTAGCTGAACAAGAAGCAGCTGAAAAAGAATTAGCTTCATTACAAACAGAATTAAACGATACTTTCTCTAAAAACAAAGTATTATTAGCGAACCTTTCACAAGAAGAAGTAGCTGAAATCGCAAAACGTGATGGATTAGTTGCTGAAAAAGAAGCTTTCCAAAAACGTTTAGCTGAAGAAAAAGCAAAAGCTGAAGCAGAAGCAGCTCGTATTGCTGAAGCATCTCGTCAAGCATTAGCAGCACAAGCTTCACAATCACAAACAACTGCTACACAAACTTCATATCAAGCTCCTGCACCTGCAGCAGCTAGCACAGCTTCAACAAGTACAGCTTCAACTTCAAGCTCTACTTCAACACCAGCAGCTCCAGCACAAACACCAAGCTACACTTACACAACTGGCGGAGGTTTCCCAGCAGTTGACCCAAGTTTCCGTGCTTCACTTAACGGTGGATACTTCGGACAATGTACTTACTACGTATTTAACCGTATGGCACAAGTTGGTACACCAATCGGTCACAGCATGATGGGTAACGCGGCTGAATGGCCATCATACGCTCGTAGCTATGGATACTCAGTATCTCACTCACCATCAGCTGGTTCAGCAATCGTATTCCAACAAGGTTTAGCAGGTGCTGACCCAACTTACGGACACGTAGCTTTCGTAGAAGCAGTTAACGCAGATGGTTCATTATACATCTCTGAAATGAACGTACGTGGATTAAACGTAATCTCTTACCGTACAATCTCAGCAAGCGTTGCAGCTCAAGCAACATACATCCGTTTCTAATATGAAATGAAATGACCGTCTCCTGAAAGGGAGGCGGTTTTTGTTTGCACTTTTTAGGGAAGCGCCGCTTTAACAGGAATAGGTTGACACATCCCCTCGCATTTCTTATGATAAAGACAAGTCAGATTTAAAGGAGCATTTTAATGAAGAAAATTTTGAAATTAACAATGGTGTTGTTAGGAGCGTTATTTGTTTTAGTCGGTTGTAGCTCAGAAACAAAAAGTGAATTTG
>JUUF01000188.1 GCA_001058355.1 Carnobacterium maltaromaticum | reverse complement strand
AATCAATCCTTGTTGCACAAGAAGCAGCAGATCGTTTACGCGAAAATGCACGTAAAGACGCCGAAATCATCGTGTTTGAAGCTGAAAAAGCAGCGCAAGCAATGTTGAAAGAAGCAGCTGAAAAAGCAACAGAAATTAACCGCGAAACAGATTTAATTAAGAAAGAAACACGTATTTTCCGTCAACGTCTTCAAATTTTAACACAAACACAATTAGAAATGATTAAAAATGAAGAGTGGGATATTGTATTAAATACTCCAACTCACATCGAAGTGACACCACCATCTCTTGATGCCATCATCAAAGAACGTGTTAAAAAATCTGAAAACGAAGAATCAAAAGAGCAATAATCATAAAGGGGGCAATTGTCTCCTTTTTTGATAGGAAGAGGAATGAATATGGACTTTACGGTCAGTGAAGCAGCAAAAACAAAATTGGACGTCCTGTTACAAGAGCGCGGTTTAACGGATGTGTTCTTTGTAATGGATTATGTCGATGGTGATAGTCCATTTTATGAGGGGATGGTAGGATGCCATTGCCAAGTGTACGATAAATATCATTTAGTAGTATTAAACAAAAATCAGAAAGAAAAACTTCCTCCAAAGTACGATCAAGTTTTTGAGACGAATATTGGAGAGATGTTTTTTGCAAGTCACTATGCGATGATGTTTGATCAACATAATGTGATTGATTATAGCGTGGATAAATACGGCTTCTATCTGAAGAGTGAAGCAGGGATATTATCGATGCAACTGAATATTGATTTTATTGGCTAGGGAAGTGAGATTCTTCTCTAGTCTTTTTTTGGCTTGATCCGCTTCGTGAAACAAGTTTCCCACAAAAATGGACCATTTACTATTGGTCTTATTGGATGGTTTGGTGTGTAGCGACGCCGTTCTTCATCGGTAGTATTTCAAAAGGACGTACGGTTAAAAATACTGTTCTTGGTGGATACGCATGGGGGATTGCGGTAACATTTACAGCGTTTATCATCCTTGAAACTATGGCTTAGCGCAACAGTTAAAACATGGGGTGGATATTACAGGTATTCTAAGTAATAACGCGGATTACGCTGGAGCAATCTTGAAGATTTTTGAGACAATGCCGTTATCAAACATTGGATTATTATTACTGGCTGTAACGATGATTGCGTTCTATGCGACAACATCCGATGCCTTAACGTTAGTGGTATCTGCTTATTCATACAAAGAATTAGAACACACGCATGGCAGTGATAAACGTGTCCGCATGTTCTGGTCACTTGTATTTATCTTGTTCCCAATTGCATTGATTTTCTCAGAAAACTCAATGTATAACTTACAATCCGTTGCGATTATCGCGGCACTTCCAATTGGGATTATTATCGTCATGATTATTGCTAGCTTCTTTAAGGACGCGAAGGACTATTTGAAATCGTAATTGGACAATGACTATGAATCTATTACGGATTTAGAAATAGTAGCGGTAATGAGATACCGGTGCAAGCCTTGGTCT
>JUUF01000187.1 GCA_001058355.1 Carnobacterium maltaromaticum | reverse complement strand
TCTTGAGAATACAAAAACCTCAAATTAAAAAATCGGTTTTTGCCTCTCAAGTTCATTATGATTGGAGCCCTCGGAATTGTCAATCCTCTAAAGTGTATTCTGATAATAATCGAATCGGGGGTTCCACATTAATTCCAATCGTTTCGAACGAAAATAATTGGTTTAACACCTTCAAAGTGACTTTATCCTCTACTGAAAAACTAAAGTTTCCAATCTCTTTTGCCAGCAGAAAACTACAAATTTTAGATAAACTTTCCCTAAATTGCTCTTCCGACGGCACATCACTTAACGGATAATGCTTACGATATCTACTATAAATAAAATCTAACTCAGGAAGCGATTCAATATGATCTCCAATTATATTAATATATTCCATTAAATGAGGGAACAATACTACGTTTCCCCCGATTGTTATAAAATTGAGCACAAATAAACTTCCATGTACATCAGTGTTTCTAATTAATCGTTCCACAATTTGTTGATATTTATTTTTCGAAATATACTCTTCTGCATTTTTTATCAACAGTAAATATTTATCCGGACTATCTTCTAATATTCGTTCCAACATAGTTAATAGAATTAAAAATTTACTCTCGTTATCAATTAATTCATTAGAGATAATTACTCCTTCTCGTTCTACTAATTGAATTAGATGATTTTTTATGACAGTCTCTTTCACAAAATCGATAACATCTGTCTTATACAAAATATCCTTTACTTCAACCTGTGCGGTTTTATTAATCTCAATCGACAATTGTTCTAAGGTATCATTTAATTTTTCAATATGACTAGTTAGTTCTACACGATTCAAAATCTGTAATAAATATTCATAAGCAATTGTTCCTTTCTTGAAAGAAATCTGCTCATGGAGATCTTCTGCCCGCTCGATTGTAATCAATTTGAATTCTTTTCGATTAAGAATCTTTTCCTCTGACTGAATTACAGGCTCTTCAAAATCAAACAATGATAAATCATTTTCCGTGTATTTTTTACCACCAAAATACCAATTTAATAAAAGCCACATATAATATTTTAGTTCTTGATTTAAACCAACAATCTGTGTATATTGTCCAACTTCAATTTCAACAAAATCATTATACGGATGACTAATCTTCCACTTCATATGGTCACCAACTTCTTATCTCCGACGAGTACTTCCTGTCTAGTCTTTCCACCTGTCACTAATACCATCTCTGAAAATTGTTTTTCCGTAACAGCCAAAATCCTGACATTCCCATCCGGTAAATTACAACTTTGAATCCGTTTATAAAATTTATTCGCAAAGCTTCGGTTAGGGCATGTACGATAATAAACCGAAAACTGAAGCATCTCAAACCCACAAGAAATAAGTTCCTTACGAAATTGTCGGTAAATTCTTTTTTCTTTAGGGGTTTCCATCGGTAAATCAAAAAAACAAACTAATCTCAACGCATCATACCTCATTTACTTTCTCCCATTCTAAACTGGAAACGATTGGATAATTTCTCCACTGAATCACTTTCGAATCCATGTTTCGCATAAATTCTTTCACATATTTATCCATCGCATTAACCACTGCACAATTTTCACTTCCGAATTTGACTCTAGCATTCAATAAGTTTACCAATTCCAGGCGATGAGAATATTTTAAATAATCTGCATCTTGCAAATTAGAGTACACCCAGTAGTCAACAATCTGCCGAAAAGGTTCCATTAAATCATCTACAAGATTAAATGAATTATACTCATTCTTATGAAATACTCCCACAATTGGATTTAATCCATATCCTGTAACAATTCTAGCCATTTGCGCTCTCACAATTGCATAACCATAATTCAATCCTGCATTAATCACATCCGCTTCTTGTTGTGTGACCCGTACAAATTTCTTCCCAAACAGTTCATTGAAATACACTTTCGCAGCATGACCCTCTCGATTTGTTTTATCTCCCGGTTCAATATGATCCAAATAATCTGCTAATAATTTAATGCTCTCATCACTCTTATCTAGAGTAATAAGTAAATCTAACTGATTAGCTATTTTCATATATGTAATCGTCTGCCACATCTTATCTTTTTGTTTATCCGACCATGCTAATTGATTCAACTGTTTTTTATATGCTCTAAAATGTCCATTCTGTGCCAAATATATTCCAGTTGGTAAATGATTCTGGTCACAGACAACTAGTACAACATTGTACTTACTAAATGCACTTAGTAATCTCAATGTAACGATGGTATCTCCACCTTCAGCAACGACCATTGAGATATCACTCAATGGAATTGTTACTTCCATTCCATGTTTTTTTATTAATAAATTATCCAATTTCAGTCGCATTTGCTCGCTATCCCTTACATGTACGGTTCTCCAAGTCATATTAATTCTCCTTTTTATAGCACGAAAAAACCCCACCAAATGGTGGGGTTTCGATTTCGGCATGAAGCCTTATTTTTGTAGCTTCAGCAAGATTTAAGTAACTATGTAAGGCGTCCCTTACAATCATCATTTTACACCTTGCAACCGCTTTTTTCAACCCCTATTTAAAAGTTTTTAAACGTTAATTGAGGGTCTTCTCCTTCATTTTTTATAATATACTTTTTACCTAGTATATTTGTTTCTATCTTGTAAAGGGAGAGGTTATCGATATTTATACTCTTTATAAACTGTCCAGAAGATGCAACTGTACCAAATTTAACTAATTTTTCTTTAGAATCGAATTTAGCTTTGTCATAAGGTTTTAACTCAACATAATTAAAATTAGTTTCATTTCTGGATCCAAACCTAAATATTTGTTGTTCGTTTGTTTCAGTATCTTTAACAAGAATTAAGTTATTCTTATACAAAGTATATTTAAATACCGAATTTTCACTAATTTTTTCTCTTTTTTTGATTACATCATATTCTTCTTTAGTGATTCCATAGTTTCCACCTTTTTGAAATTTTAAGTCTGAATACTTCAATCCCATTATTTCATATCGTTTCGTTTCTGGGTTAAAGTAGACATCTGCTCTCCAAGGCTTCAATGATTTAAGCGCAACTTTTCTTGAACTATTTTCAGGTGTAATATCTATATGTTTTCCAACAGCCTTATCTAAATATTTTAGCTGCTTAATAACTGGTCCGTTCCCTTTTCGACTGTATTTTCTGACATAACCATGTTCATCATAATATTTTTTAAACGGACTAACTTTGACTTCCTTACCGTTCTCATTAATTTCCTTATCTGGATAAGTCTCAACAATCACTTTTATCACCTTTTCAAAAGTAACAGGGTCATGTTGTGCCATTAGGAATTTGCTTGGATCTTTTTGATAAACCTTTAGGAACTCATCATACCCTTCAATTGAATATATATCCTTAATCTTCGCAACTGTAATTTCTTCATCTCCACGTTTTCTTGTTGTATAAATCGTAGCGTCAGAGATTTTTCTGTTTACTTTTGAATCTTGTTGATAAGCAAATAGGATTGAATCTTCAAGTTCTTTAGATTTTAACACTTTTGTGAAGTTATCATATGGAGATTTAAAAACAGCTTCTTTATATTGATCATCCGAAATCAATTCTCCAGTTTCAGTATCTAACAATTCGTTCTCACTGTATCGAATCAGCGTATTCTTTGTTTTTTTCCATAATTTCAATTGACTAGATGCGGCAATTACAAGAGCATCAATCGCATGGTGGTGGTAGGTGTCACGAGTCTTTTCAATTCCCCATTTTCTTCTCAATTGAGCAGTGAACTGTCCTCTTACAACAGCAACTTTCGTGTTAGCGCCTCTTTGTTTAAAGAAGTCTTGTAATGCATTTAAAACCACACGAGAAGCGTATCGTGTATCTACCAAATTACGAGCAATGAATTTAGAACGTACTTCGAATTTATTAATATCTTCTTCAAATAGCAAGTATTCACGTTTTTTCTTGCTAAAACGACTATTATTAATCACATAGTGCTTGAATTCGCCCCAAGACCATGAATTTGTCAATAAAGGCATTGCTTGGAATGGCGTTCTTTGTCCTTTTTCTTGGTTAGCAACATGCTCTACTAAAACTTTATTATCTAAACCATCATCAAAGGTTAATGACAGTGGAAGAATATGGTCTATTTCATACTGTCCTTGATTGTTAATTAATTTGGCAATTGGAATTTCTCTTCCTGAATACGCACAACGTTTTTCTTGTTGGTACCAGAGTCTAATCTTAAGGGCTAAATCTTTATGCCCGTGGAACACAGTCGAAGGAAGCTCTTTAGAATTGGAGTAGTCCATTGCTGCAGCTAAAATCGCAGCATCCTTCTCGTTCTTATTTTTCTTTTGTCCTTCTTGAATTCTCTTCTTCTGATCTTCATCGTTCTTGTCACGAGCCATTTCGACAACAATCGTGTCAATCTCCCCACGTTCTTGAAGAATTTTATTTACGATTTTAATCGTTTGTCGTACTGCTTTTGCTACAACTGGATTATAAATTTCCTCAGTAATTAATTCACCATCAATATATTTTGTTTTAGCAGATTCATTCTTAGTTTTTTGTTTACCTAAACGGGTCAGAATGGTCATTTGTTCTTCAGACGTATGATATAATTCTGGAATTAATTCATTTAACAGCTTGAGAGAAAAACTATGCCACCCTTTATTCAATAGCGTAGTATTTTTCTTTCTAAATTGTATCAATTCATCAATTTGTTCATCTGTAAATGTGTTTGGTAAATATTCGTGAATAGATTCCAAGATACCTTCACGTTCCGTATTTAGCGTTAAGATACGTCCTAGTTGGTCTAATTGCTCTCTTGTTAAAGCAGTGACATCGATTGTTTCTAGTTGTCTCATCTTTCTGTACGCTTCAAAGCTATGCATCTCTGCTTTATGATCTTTATCCTCACGTACTCCTGTAATATCGTCTATCTTACAACCAATCATTTTTGCGATTTTCGATAGAATATTTCTCGCTCCACAAGTTTTAGCATCCTTGACAAATTGAATGATTTCTTCTTTTTGCTCTAAACTCAATTTCTTCGTTTCTGTTTGAACAGTTAAGTTATTAAGGTCATTTAAAAGATTAAATTCTTGTGCACTGTAAGAAGCCTTTGCTGCACGAAATTCATCTGGATAATAAGTACATTTTCCAATCAAAATACTGAAAATGTTATCTAGTGTTTCTCCATTAGTTCGATATCTACCATAATCTGTTCTAGACTTTTCATTCCCTGGTCCGTGATAGTATTTTCTCTTTTTCGTTAATATTTCTAAATAGTCAGAGATAAACTCATCCGTTAACTCGGAATAGAATTGCTGCTGCGTTTTTAAGAGACGTTCAGCTTCTTTTCTATATTCTGAGGTAGAAAAAACGTTGATGAGTCTTCTTTCCGTTCCATCTTCTAATTTCACAGAAAAGTCTCCACGAACTTGTCCATATTTTTCAAGACGTTCTAATTGAATTTCACCTGGCGTTTTATTTTTTAATTCTCTAGCATTAATTTCAATAGCTTTTTTGTAATCAGAACCTGAAGTGGCAGCATTATCTTCATCAATCGCATCATCTAAATAGCTGATACCACGATGTTTCACCATATTCTTCAAAGCTACAAATAATTCTGTTAATGATAGTTTTTCATTCAATCCACGAACTCGGATTTCGTATGGATTCAAATTAATTGGTACAGAATGTAAATCTACATCAATATCGTACTTTTCGAACAAATCTTCCGTTCTTTTAATACGATGTGTTTTTCTTCTTTTAATACGCTTTGCTCCACGGAATCCTCTACGTTCCACATTGCTTGCAGCATCTCCAGAAGGGAACAGATTCACACTTTTATGAATAATCTCCCCTGTTTCCTTTTCGATCAACCCCACACCTACTGAACCGATACCAATATCTAAACCTAACACATAATTTGCCATATTATCTCCCCTAAAATTAATTTTGTTATACGCTTTCATTTTACTCCGATAAATTCTTGAATTCAATATGAATTTTTATTTATTTTCCTATTATTTCGCTGATATATCTTGGTCAAAACACAAACAATATTTCCTCTTTTTATTTTTTAAATGTAACATATATGCTAC
>JUUF01000001.1 GCA_001058355.1 Carnobacterium maltaromaticum | reverse complement strand
CAGCTCAATTCGGTATTTTCGTCGCATTCTTCCTTTCAGTAATGTGGGGAATGACACCTCAAGAAGCTGCTTCAGTAGGGATTATCGGGGGTGCGGATGGACCAACAGCCTTGTTCTTAACGACAAGACTTGCACCGCACTTATTACCAGCAATCGCCCTAGCAGCGTACTCATACATGGCGCTTGTGCCAATTATTCAACCGCCAATTATTCGTGCGCTCACAACGAAGAAAGAACGTCTTGTTAAGATGACAGAAAACCGTAAAGTGAGTGAAACGGAAAAAATTCTTTTCCCAATCATTGTTACAATTTTTGTCAGCTTATTAGTACCAAGTGCAACACCGTTAGTAGGATGCTTAATGCTCGGTAACTTAATTAAAGAAATTAAGGTAGTTCCAAACATTACAAAGGTTCTACAAAATGCGATGATGTACGGGGTAACCATTATTTTAGGGTTAACCGTTGGAGCGAAAGCAACAGGGGAATTATTCTTATCAGTATCGACTCTTAAAATTACTTTGTTAGGATTAATCGCGTTTGCTGGAGGAACAGCAGCTGGGGTTCTAATGGGTAAATTGATGTACAAATTATCTGGCGGTAAAATCAATCCAATGATCGGTGCTGCAGGGGTATCTGCCGTACCAATGGCCGCTCGTGTTGTACAAAAAGAAGGACAAAGAGAAGACCCAAGTAACTACTTATTAATGCACGCAATGGGACCAAACGTAGCCGGAGTTATCGGTAGTGCGATTGCTGCAGGTGTATTACTCGCATTCTTCTCATAATAGAAGCACTCCTTTCAAACAAAAATCAGAAGAAGAGAAATCTTCTTCTGATTTTTTTGCGTAGTTAGGGGTGAGGTGAGTGGGATGGAAGGAGCGGTTGGACGTATTCAAGCGGTCTATCAATCGATGCTAAAAGAGCATGAAGTTTCTACTAATGAGTGCTAGAGGTTGGGATTACCGTGAAAAACGGGAAGAAAGAGTGCCAGTTTTGTGGGAATACGGATCCGTTGGAATTTGCCAAAGGGCCTTGCCTGAATTGTGAAGACGGTGAATGTTGGTACTGCTTGAAGTGTATTGGGATGGGAAAGGTGAAGGCTTGTAGCGTGGTGATTGCGACTCCTGAAGAAGAGCAGCCTTTTCCAAAAAGAACAGGAGCATTAGCGCACTATAAACATACATTGAGTGCAAAACAGGAACAGCTCTCTTTGGAGTGCCTGGATGTCGTACAGCAAACAGGATTCCGTGAGCACCTACTTTGGGCCGTGACAGGTTCTGGGAAAACAGA